>NZ_JACKZU010000128.1:0-20719 GCF_014222165.1 Nostoc sp. 2RC | reverse complement strand
AAATTATCTAATTTAATCAGTGCTTCTCTTGATTTTTGAAAAAGATTAGCCATTGTTATTTCTTGTGGTGATAAATTGTGCTTTTTAGACCAACTCTCCAGAAAACTTTTACTTCTCTTAATAACTTCGTTTTTCCAAGGCTCTATTTGTTCTTCTAATAGAAGGTCATGAATATTATCTGCAACTTTTTCATAGTTGCCAATACGCACCATTTTTAAGGTAGAATTTTGCTTTTTAATTCTTTCTAAAGCATTATCTAAGGCAACATGAGTTTGTGAAGTAAGTAAAATTCTTGCTTGAGGATTAGCTTGGATAGTTTGTAAAATCACTTCAGTAATAAATGTCGTTTTCCCAGTGCCAGGAGAACCTTCTACGACTAAAAAATCTTGTGTTACAAGTGCTGCTTCAACTGTCTCTTCTTGAGACTTGTTAAGGCTTTGAATAAACTTAATATTCTCTTCGTTAGTAGGTGTTTTAACTTCTTGAGGTGTAATTAATAAAGAACGAATATCTGAACGAGCAGCACGATCATATTTAATTGCCTCTAAAGCATTTTTCTGTTGCTTTAAAGCATATTCGGCAGCACGATTATCAAAACGTAACTCCCCAGATTTAGGTAATCTTTCCGGATCACCATAATTAATGTAAAGAGTTAATTTATCTTCTTTTACTTCTTCTACATTTCCACTTAATAAAGTACGGTTATTGACAATAACATGGCGTGGTTGTTCAACAAGATTTTCATCAGGAATTGAAGCTAAAGTAAAAATAGCTCGATTTTCTTGGCGAGTGACTTCGATATAGTTAAGCGGTGGTTGATGTTCTTTTTCCCAGTCTGTTTTTGCTCTAAGGATATTTTCCCAATTTCTAAATAATCTTTGTTTTTCTTCTTCAGCCTGTTTTTGTCTAATTTCTGATTCATATTCTTCGATCAATAATTTAAGATTGCTAATAACTGTTTTATCTTCAAGTCTATTTGAAGAATTACCAAATTTAAAATCATAGGGTGGATGCCAATAACGATTACGATTTTCTTCAAGTATAGAACTAGAAAGATTCATTACATTGAGAATAACTAATTTCTCTTGATCTCGCTCATCGATTTTGACATGATAGCTGTAATCACTTCCAAATATTTTATATTGATTCTCTTCATATTTATCTTCCCTATCTACTGGAGTACGTTTTTCAAAACGACACATCGCGCATCCACTATTCAAATCTTGAAGAATAATTTTTTCAATCTCATTGTTAGAATCTGCTTCTAATTCATCAGCAATCCTATCTATCCTTGAAGGTAATTTTAAGTAACAACTACCTTGTTTAGCTTGGTATTCTTTTTGTCTTTTTTCTTGAATTGCTTGAATTTCTACTAATAAAACTTCAGCATTATGTTGACGTTCGGAAGGTTCAAAAGATACAGAACGCTCAATTATTGCAATAATTGCAGGTGATGCGTCAAACTGTTTTATTGCTTGCTTGATGGTATCATAATTAGTCAGTTCTACCTCAGTTAAACATTTGAGGATTAATACACCAAAGCTAAAAACATCACGAGTATAGGTATAAGAACCATCATCTTCTTCTGGAGGACAATAAGGACGAGAAACAAATTCTCTCAAAGTAACTGTAGGCTGTAACCATCCTTTCAATTTAGAAATTCCAAAGTCAGCTAGTTTGATAATTCCTTCAGCATTAATTAATATATTGTTAGGCTTAATATCACGATGAATACATTCTCTATTATGAGAAAAAGCTAAGGCTTCTAATAAGGGTAATCCAACTCTTTCCCAAAATTCATCCCATCCTGCTAATGGTGATTCTTTTAAGCTTGTGGCTAAGTTGGTTTCCATCCATTCAAGCACAAGGAAATTATGCCCTGTTTCTTCATCTACTCCTGAGTCAATCAATTGAACAATTCCAGGATGCTTTAACTCTTTAAGAGCAGAAACTTCGCGTCTAAAAGATTCATCTGTAATTTCTTGTTCAATCTGTCCATTTTCAAATATTTTTACCGCCACTAGATTATCATTTATGTCTCTTGCTTTATAAACTTTAGCCATACCTCCTGATTTTGGATTAGGCATTAAGGTGTATATTCCATTGAGTAGGCGAGCTTTCATAATTTTGGAATTTATAGAATTTTTAGGATTTATGACTTAAATTATACCCAAACAATTAAGAATGTTCGACACATCCATATCCTTTGACTCTGACAATATGTATTTTTATGTACTTTTTTTCTGGATCTTCTGCCCTTGATATGCAAAAAATATAGGTTCTAATTTAGTATCACTCCCCCAATGGGGGATTTTTTAGGGCAGTGAGCGAAGACTACGACTATGACCACGCCCAACTACAATGCCCTGCTACAAAGCTTTTGGACACCACCTCGTACACCTATTACAGAATATTCCAACTCAAATAACCATCCTAATGAACCAACAGATATTACTGAATTTATTGGTGAAGATTTACTCTGGCAACAGACTATCCCTGCCAAAGAACCTAATCTGAAAAATATCCCTAATGACCTGCCAAATAAATTAATTAAAGCACTTCAATCATTAGGAATCACCCAACTTTACTCTCACCAACTTCAAGCATTACAAGCAATTAGACAAGGTAAAAGTTTAATCCTCACCTCTCCCACAGCCAGTGGTAAAACTCTCAGCACATACCCCGCCATTCTGGAAGGTTGTATAAATCAAGAACATCGAGCATTAGCATTTTATGGACTACGAGCATTGGCGCTAGACCAGTTCCACAAAATTTATGAACTACTCTCTACCATACCAACACAATCCAGACCTATACTGGCAATGATCACTGGAGATGTCAAATCAGAAAAACGAGAACAAATCCTCAAGAGTGAACCGCATATTTTAGGTGTCACTCCAGAATTAATCCACTTTCAACTCAAGCAAGCCTGGAAATCCGCGCATTGGGCAAACTTTTATCAGCGATTGCGCTACATATTAATTGACGAAGCTCACACCCTCTCAGGTAGCTATGGCGCAAATATGTCCTGGTTGATTCGTCGCATTAAACTAGCAGTAGATCATTACGGTGGTGACTCCAAGAAACTGCAATTTATCTTCCTCAGCGCCACTTGTGGTAATCCTAAACAACTGGCTCTGAAAATCTCTGGTTTGAAACCAACTAAACTCAACCCCAAACCCCTAATTTGGATTCGCAAAAGTGGAGCAGCTTCACCGTCTAGACAAATAATAATCACTCAGCCCAGTTACAATTTGACTGGTGATACTGCTCGGATTATTCAATTTTTGCTCAATCAAGGTAAATCAGGTATCGCCTTTTGTAACTCCCGTCGCAGTGTGCGGGAACTAACAGAATTACTCAAATCAAACCAAGTAGCCGCTTTCTACAGTGGCATTACCTCTGAGCGTCGGGCAGAAGTAGTTGACCAACTCCAGTCTGGCACAATCAAGTGGATTATTGCCACAGAAGCATTAGAAGCTGGAATTGACCTACCAGAATTAGAATGTTGCATTTTGCGTGGCTGGCCTGGTTCCAAAATGGCATACCAGCAACGCAGTGGCCGCGCCGGACGTTCACAACCTGGACTGACAGTGCTGCTTCCCAATGCTCTTAATCCCATTGACTGCTATGTAGCAGAACATCCAGAAATGCTGGTATCGCCAGAAGCTGAGGAAGTATTCTTTAATGACGAATATCCCATCTTTGCTGCCAAACATTTGATGTGTGCAGCCGCAGAAACTGGTATTCCTACTAATAAAATCAAGCACTACTTTGGCACAGCAGCTTACGAGGTAGCAAAACTCCTCTTAGCCCAAGGGCATCTAAATAAAGGTCGTAATGGACTGTGGGCAAAAGGCTATCCCCATAAAGATGTGAACTTTCGGGGTGGTTTATCCCAAACTACCATCAAGCTAGTAGATGCAGAATCTGGGGAAGAACTAGAGGAAATCTCAGAGGATATTGCTCACCGAGAAGTCCATCCCCAAGCCATCTACAAACGACAAGATACCAATGGACGAATGCTGACTTATCAGTGCATCTCCCTTGACTTGAACAGCAAGCAAGCAATTTTAAAACAGACAGCAGATAGCTCACTGTTTACAGTTGCAGTTACAGAATCAGAAACCAGTAGCCTAACAGTGCTGACAGATCCGGTGAAGTTACCATTGCTGTTTTCTCAAGTCAGTGATGTTGATGACTGTCAGGAATTCTTAACTCTGGAACTTAGTTTTGGTGAGGTTAAGCACATTACCAGTGGTTACAGTTTAATGACCCAAATCTATGAGCAGACTTGTTTGAACAAGCGGTGTCTTAACTACAAAGAGCCGCTACCTAAAGAACGTCGTTGTCCGCTTTGTAGCAAACTCACACGCAAAGCTGTAATTGTGAAAATTCTGTCAGAAGAAAAGTTTGAGCAGTCTTTCCGTACTCAATTTTCAGCACCAATGGTCAAAGTAGCGATTAACTCAATTGCGCGAGAATATCTCCAGCACAATGCCTTGGAAACTAGAACCAATTTAACCCGCAGTGGAGAACCGATTCCACCAGGCTATCAACAGTTGTGGGAATATTCCAGTACCTTGATTGCTATCCACAGCTTTGGGCATCAAATTATGAGAGCGTTACAACTGGTGGCTAGAGTTGACCCAAAACAGGTAAATTTTACAGTAGTGAAGGAGTTAGGGGAAAATAACAATTACACAGGCTATTTCTATGATACCAGTGATGGTGGTAATGGTGCGGCTGAGGCTGTGTTTAAACATTTGCCAAAACTTGCTAGTGCTGCTAAAGCGATCGCACTAGATTGCAATTGCGATACTGGCTGTGCCAAGTGCCTAATTCAACATGGTTGCCCAGATGGAAATACTGCTTTATTGAAGCAAATGGGATTACTGTTGTTAGATGCGATCGCCTCCTTCAGGGCGTAGCTCTACACTTGATGTTTGACACGAGCATCGTCGTAGACATCGCGGAGCGTCTCCAAGAGTTGGCTTTGGCGTACCCTTACTCAAAAGCTTGCTACGCGTAGCGTCTCTAAGAGTTGCAATCGCTTGCAGCTTAATTTTACAGGTATCTAGAATTAGCGCGATGTCTACAACGGGTGTAGCTGAAGCACTCCCACACTTGAGCAGTCCGCTTTACCCAATCTATGAGGTGCCGCAGCTACGCCCAGAGCAGGCATCGCTATAATAAAACCAGTATCACGCTCGGAAAACTCACAATGTCCATTACACTTGATCTGCCACCGAAAGTTGAGGCGCTGCTGCGACAGCGTGCCCAAAGTACTGGACAAGATATTTCGCAAATGGCGCTAGCGGTGCTGACTTTAGGACTGAGTTTGGACGATCAAGATTTTTTTGAGGCTTTAAAGGGAATCCAACGTGGGCTTGATGATTTTGAGCAAGGACAATTTTCGAGTTTAGAGGACTTCATTGCTGAACAAAATCAGAAATATGGATTGTCTCTTGAAGCATGACGTACCGCATTGATTTCTCTAGCATTGCGAAAGCCGAAGCGGATGCTGCATTCTTAAGTTTTTCTCAGTTTACCACAGACGAACGCGCCCAACTCTGGTATCAAGGGCTGATTAAAGCAATCGTCTCTCTGCAAGAAATGCCTCGGCGCTGTCCAATCGCTCGAGAGGATGCCTTCTTTAGTCAAGAAATTCGTCAGCTTCTTTACGGGCAAGGAAAGCAAACCTATCGTATTCTATTTACGGTTCTTGAAGATCAGCCTGTTCCCACGGTGAGAATTCTCCATATTCGTCATGGCGCACAGAAGACAATTGGTGAGCCAGAAGTAGAGGATTGATCGTATTGACATTCCATCCACAATATCTTCCTCAAGATATGGAGTGTAGGCGTAGCCTGATGGTGACGGGGCTACACCTACACTCATGAGCGCAAACCACGTTGCAGAGCGATCGCCTTTCGCAGAAAAACAACATTTGTAACAAATAAAGAAGTAATGAGAGCAATAAAAATAAAACAGAGCGATGGCAACTCTTAGAGACGCTACGCGTAACTTGCTTCCACGAAGTGGTACGCCAAAGCCTTTGGCTAACGCTAATTGTTGCTCTAATAGACTGAATAATATCCAAAGTGACAATACAATACTGCTTCAGATTTAGTGCAGTAATTTTACAGTTATTATTAGATGTGCTTGATTTACCTTATATTAGCCGTATTATCGCTGAGTGCATAGCAATCAACCGCCGAACAATCTTATCGATCTCTAAATCTAATATGCTGTAATCAATGACTGCCTGACGAATAAGTGTATGTCCTTGATTGACAGCTAATTTTTGTATCTTGGCTGTACGTCTAATTAATTTGCAGCTTACCGCTGCATTGGAGAGATGTTATGTTTTCTCCATCATGCCAGTAATTAATCTTGCCGATATTCAACAAATTACTAAAACACAACAACAAGTTCTATTCCCCAGTCAAAAATATCATCCTAATCGCTCTGCCTTTGACTCTATAGTTGCAGATAACTTCTCTTTGGTGATGAGACAACTATTTTTAGGACTGACTGTAGAACCTTTATTACATACCTATCCTCAAATTGCTCTGTGGGTTTCTCAAATACAGGAACTTGCACCGGAAATTTTTCAATCTCGGAAAAAGTTATTAGTCGATAATCCAGTTATTGCACCTCTTGTAATTAATGACGATAAGCACTTTATTCAAGTATTAACAAATATAGCATTTAAGCAAGGTATTCCCAGGCTTTATGAATGGGCTATACGCCATCCATATTTAAGCTGGCAAGACCGGGTAAAGTTGTGGACTACGGCTAGACAATACTCAGTTACTCCTAACCAAATACAACTTGTAGTTTTAGCATTACATCCTGTTAAACCAGCCCAAAAATTAAATGTACGCTGGAATAAAAAGGATCATATGCAGACTGAAAAATGGTTAATTAAACTACTGACTCAATCTCCAAATAACAAATCACAATCAAATATAGGTATTCATGAGTTATCGTCAATGATCAATTTAGAAGCTATTCCAGAAGTCAAGATTTAAGAGGCTAATGCCTCTGCCATTGGCGTTTATTACAGATAACACCAATGGTACTCAAATCAACTTTTGAACATGGATGGCTATTATCAAAACTACTGA
Organism: Nostoc sp. 2RC; assembly: GCF_014222165.1. Taxonomy (NCBI): domain Bacteria; kingdom Bacillati; phylum Cyanobacteriota; class Cyanophyceae; order Nostocales; family Nostocaceae; genus Nostoc; species Nostoc sp. 2RC. The sequence goes on along the minus strand of NZ_JACKZU010000128.1, from coordinate 13,586 downwards.
AATTAGATGATGAATATCAAGGTAGGTGGGAGCAATGGCGATGGACAATGGAAACTGGAGAACTGCCTAAAGAAATACCACAAACTGAGTTTTTAGACTTAGGACATCCTCAAGTTTTACAGATGCTCTCAAGCTGTCTGCAATCTATTCCTAAAGCTGGATGCGGCAGTCCTTCTAGATTTATTCCCTATTTCACTGATTGGTTACTTTATGCTCTAGGGCATCCCAGCATTGCTAAATTGCCTCATGAGCCAGAGGGATGTAACGGTGCGAGTAATCGTCTTATTCAAGAACTAGAACTGAAGCTTTTGATTTCTTGTCCCTTCGATTACTTCGGTCATTTGTTGGCTGCTAATCGTTACGGACAATCAAGAACTAAATTCTATCCTACTCCTACTTGGACAGCCAGGACAATGGCTATTGCAGCAGTTGACAGTTCTGCTGCAATAGCACCATTTCATATATATGAACCAGCACTTGGTACAGGACGATTAGCATTGGAAATGTCCAATTATGCCATCAGTTTAACAGGCTGGGAGTGGGATTCACTACTAATAAAAATAGCAAGTTTAAACTTCATGCTTTATGCTCCTTACTTGGCATTGTCTATTCCTAGTTTGGGTGGAGATTTAGTCATCGGAGACACCCTTACTGGCAAGGGTATTTCTTTTATCCGACCAAATTTTAAATATGAAACTCCCGCATCAACACCTAAACCGAAGCTAAATAATAGTTTGCTGATTAATGGTATTAAATATGAAAATACTAAAGCAGAAAATATGTTGCAAGGAAGTTTATTTTGATGAAAATTAAAATTACTGAGTGGCAACAACTATTTCAAAATTGTGTCAGTAATCCTCCTCTGCCAATTTCCTTGCCTACTGTAGCACTTACCAATCCTCCCTATTGCAAAATTAATCTCACTTCCGATTCAGAACTAGCCCGATTTGAGATGGCTTATAAATGGATAAAACACGAAGATGGAAGCTACGTGATTACATCCAAGTTAAAAAACCAAGCAGAACAAGAGTGCTTATTTGTAGAACAGTGTTTAAATCAATTGCAACCTGGTGAAATAGTCTGTATCTTGGTGTCCAATGGAATTCTGTCTTCATCTAACCAAGCACACTTTCGCCGATGGCTATTAGAAGACATGGCTTTGCTAATTGCTTCCATTCAGTTACCTACAGAGAACTTTCAGGTAGAATGTGGATTGGGAATTATCACCAGCTTTTTAATTCTTCAGCGCAAAGGTGGGGATTTGCCAATACCAGAAGACTACTCAATCTTTATGGCAGTTGCAGATAAAATTGGTTTTGATAGTCGAGGTCGTCGTCTCTTTCGTTCAAGTACAAATGGGCAACAAACCCAAGAAATTGATAGTGATTTACCGCTAATTATGGAAGAATTTAAAAAGTTTATGACAGAAGTTTGGCAAAATCATATTTACCTAAAGTAATTCAGGACTTATATCAAGCCGGGTACGCAGCAACCGCTCGTTAAGCATGAAAGAAAGCACTTCCCCCTGCTTTAAGAGCCTCCCTCTGCGGTCTTAATGATAAGTCTTTCACCGAACATGAGATTACAGGGGAGTTACAGGAGTGCCTTGCTCCACGAGGAGCTTTAACAATATTTTGTCAAAATTTAATGCAATCCTGGTGTTTGATAAACTCGCCTAGTAAAATTGTCCAAAACATCAGGTTCGCTACTACTAGACTCCTGTGCTGTTGCTACATCTTCTTCTGGTAATGGCAACATCCGCGCTGCTGACTCAATTCGTTCATGTAATGCTTGTGTTAGCGTTTTAATATCAGGAATTGTCACCTGACTTGACAATGCAGGTTTAACTTGTGTGTCCCAAAGAGCCTCACTATCATGCGCCCGTTTTTCATCCGCTTTGGACACTGGAATAATTAAAGGATAGGGAATAGAAGCTTGTCCCTCTGAACTATAACCAGGACTGGTAATTACGCACTTGCCTTGAGGAAATTTCAAAATTTCGTCAGCACTGATAACAGGCATTTTTTGCAAATTCTCACTCCAGCTAATTGAACGGCTCATTTGTCCGCCAAGCGATCGCCCTGTGGTACGATTTTTAATCAGCACTTCCTTCTCACCGTAGCGCTTTGAGTAATCCTCAGCCGTTTTGTAATTACCAGGATTAAACAAAACATGGGTACTACAAGCTGATGCGATCGCACTCCCCATCTTATCCCCATAAATATCGTAAAGTTGCTCTAAACTTTGGATACCTAGAATAAAGCAGGCACCATTGGAACGATATTCATTAATCCACTGAGGTAGGCGGTCTAGTTTTATAGATGGCAATTCATCCAAAGAAATAATCAACGGGTCTTTGCGGGGACGGCTCAAATTACCAACAATCATCAAGTGCATTGCAGCCGCCAGCAGAGGCCCAACCACACTGCGGCGTTCATCATCTAGCTTGAACACCACCATCTCTCTACCTTCAAGCTTAGTGGGAATGTCCGATTTCCCCATAAATGCCCTCAGCAAATCAGCTTGGATGAAAGATGAGAAAGTACCTGCGGCTGTGGTCAAAATCCCCGAAATAGTCTTCTCTGCATCCTTAGCACTCAAAAATTGAATAAACGAAGTCGCCACCCATTCATCCAACCTTTTGGACTGTACCGCATGGTCAAGACGCTGTACCAGTTTTGGCAACCGCAGCACAGCATAAAGCATCGCCATATCTGGGTAAGGAGAACCCTTGACTAACTGTAAAAGTGCTTTAGCTAACAAGTCCCCGGCTTTAGCAAAAAACTCATCACTTTTACCACCACTGGAAGCATTGCGGTTAATCACTTGTCCAATTTCCCCCGCCATTACCCCATCGCGTGCATCACGCATATAATCTAAAGGATTGATCACACCGCTAAAGGGTTCACCGGGGGCAAATACTCGTACTTTATAGCCATAACGTGCAGCTAGGGGTGCATGGAGTCGTAGTTGGTCGCCCTTCTTGTCGTAGAGTAAAATCGGAAAACCTTGCTGCATCGCACTTTCTAACATCCGGTCTATGGTAGAGTAGGTTTTACCAGACCCAGGCGCACCTATTACCAGTGTTCCCCTTTCGGCATTGGGAAACCAAACTGTAGGTGCAGCACCAAGCATAGTTTGTATGTTAGCCAGCAACCCCCGCCATTTACCTTTTACCCAATAGCGAGGAGTTCCAGACCACAGGGTAACTTTATTGTGTTTATGCTCCTTGATTTGCTTGAGTGCTAGATTAGTTGCTGCTAATTTCTCGCTGACACCGCAGACTTTACCAGTGGTAATTTTGCCTTTACCAGTACCACTGATTTGCAACAACAGTATAACTAACATTATTCCACCTATCATCATCCAACCTTGGGGATTGTTATACTGTTGAAACAACTTGCCAAAGTCAATGCTAGCCAGAGGTGCTTGGAAGGATGAGACTTCAATTAATCTTGAGTTAGCAGTGATCTGGTTGTCTGGTAGATTTTTGTGGTAAAGGTTCATAGCCGTTAAGTATGGATTTAACAGAAATTTTAGCTGCCAAGTTAAAGCTAGGGGATTGACCTTCTGGACATTTTTTTAGAGAGGGAAGAGAAGCTTTTTAAATATTTTTTCTGCCTGAGTTTGAATAAAGAGGATAAAATTTGATATGTTACTTGAACTCAACTAACTAATTGTTAGAGCAGGTCATCAGTTGTTGATTAAAGATATTTCCTGTCCGGCATACAAACGTATTTTGGCAGAATTGGGAGACAATCAATCGCAGTTATAGGATAGGTTACAGTCAAGGGGTGCTGTAAATAATGGCTCCATTACCAGAGCCTGAAGTAGCTAAAGTTATTACTGCTCAGACTAAATATCTCTATTAGCGTAACTATGTATAATCCACCAAATCTGATATATATATCTTCTTCAGTGCTACACCAAATAGACCAGGCTATCCCGATAGATAATATTGAATATGGAGGTGCATTACTTGGACCGGAAGAAGAAACAATTATTGACAGCTTTATATTAGATAAACATGCTAGAACAGATCATAATACTTACACTCCCTCACCGGAGTTATATGCAGAAATTCGAGATGCGGAATTCAAAGGTATTATTCACTCACATCCTCAAGGTTCATCACGTCTTTCTAATACAGATGAATATAGTATGGAAGAATGCCTGAGGCAGAATCGCCATATGAGCTATTTGATTGCCATCATCATTACCAAATATGATTCTTGGTCGCAGTTACAAGGCCACGAACTGCTATTGAGTGAAGAAAAAAAGATTTCCTGCTACATCTTCTATTTTTACGGAAACGGAGTAAGGTCAAAAACTATTAGTGTGCAAGAATCAATATGAATATTTGATGTTTATATATTATTAGAGTATTTCAATAAAAAAATAATCCATAGACACAAAAGATTTCAACAAACCATTTTTTTAAGTTTGGTAAAGCGAGCAACTAAGTTTTGAGGCTAACGCCTCATGCGTTGGGCAATCATATTTATGTAGTCCAATGGTTAAATCTAGGGTTTCAAACAACTCTAATCGCTCCAATCAATCTACTGCCAAAACTGCTGCTTCTAATCCCAAAGCTAATACTAAAGCTCAAGCAGCTAAATCTAAAGCTCCTAACACTCAATTGTCAGACCTTGATATTGACGATATTGACCCAGAACTTCTCAGCGATAGTTATAACCAAGTTAGACGACCGTTACTGCCTTACGGCATTGTCGTTAATGACAAACCCGCCGGACTTCTGATTCCAGAAGATCAGCTAGAAAAGGCTGGCTGGCTTGATATGCCACAGGAGGACGACCTAACTATTGTCACCCTAACTGAAGATGTTACTGGACTCTTAATTACTCAAGCACGGTTACTAGTTTTAGCTTTTGTACCAGAATATATTCGTTATAAGTCAGATGTTGAAGATTGTGGTGGTTCTTTTGTTGGGCTTTATGATGAATACAAACATAACCTTGACAAGAAAACAATGGATGTGTGTTCAGAACATGCACTGATGTTTCTGGATGAGGATAATCAACCCCTGCATACTACTCCTGTCGTTGTCCGCTTTAAGAATGTAGCTCTCTGGAGTTTTAAGTCGGTGCGTGAGGAATTTTACCGTTCTTTGGAGAAAACCTTTGCTGACTATTTCCAAGTGCCATTTAGCGGTAAAAACGATAGGTGGCGTAGCTTAGGTGTGCTGGAAGTCGAGTTCAAAGCTGTCAAAGAGGGCGAAGGTAAGAATAAACACGACTGTTGTAAGACTATAGATTATACCAAACCCACCGTTGAAAATCTGTCTCAATTTTATTTGGGTCAGCCCACAGCTAAAGCCCTCATTTGGCAACAACATGATGCGATCGCTGGTTTTAATGAACCTCAATCCCTACCTGCTTTACCGGGAGAATCGGTATCTGTAGACGTGGAAGTATTGCCACCAAATAAGAATAGGAACAAAACTCAAAGCGTTCGTAAATCCAAACCAGCGACCAAGCCACCTCGCAAAATTCAACTTATTGACGATGACGACTTCCTCGATGAAACCGATGATTTGGAAGCTGAGTTAGACGATGATGATTTTGAGGAGGAAGACGATGAACTAGATGATGAGGAATAGTCCAATACAACTATAGCGTCTGTGCTGGTAAACTAATCACCACTCAATACGGTTCGGATCAGGTTGATAATTGACATTATTCTCAAAACTGGAACGTAATAATCAACCTTTTAGGATTCTAAAAATTGAGATTTTTGCTTAACCGAACCGTATTGACACATCACTGACCTAGATACCGATTTAATGGGAATTTCCGAGAAGTTAGGACTAGTACTACAGTTGTAAATAAGTTAGGTAAGACCAACCCTTTCAAGGTGACTCGAAAAATTTCTTTTTTCTTTCTGTGCCACGGACACTTTGCTCAAGTCGGGAAACCCGCCCACGCAAGTGTCCTCCTCTGTGCATCTGTGGGTTAAAAGTAATTTATCTAACTATAGATATGTAGATAACACAGAGGTAAGAGATCAAAAAGGCATTTTTTGACCAACATTTTTAACTACCTTGAAAAGGCTATTACGCATTGACAAATTAGGCAATTTGTAGTGTTAGGAAAAAATTAACTTAGGACACCATCGTTGCTTTGCGAACGGGCGATCGCCTTTGGAGGAAAAACTTTTTGGTTTATTGATATTACCTTGTTTGAGGATTACTTAATCAATTTTCTAGAATAAAGTTAAGATATACATCTTATCGATTTGGAATAGGGCGTAATCACAAGAATAACAAAGACCATTTACTAAGCAAAGTCTGCCAATTCCCTCGTAATTTTGGGAAAGGAGATAGCAATTGACGACAGTAGTGTTTGTTCACGGAACTGGGGTGCGGGAACCAGGCTATACTGAAACCTTTGAGCAAATTAAACGAGAACTTCATGAGCAACGCCCGGACTTAAATGTAACACGCTGCTTTTGGGGGGAACTTTTAGGAACGAAATTGAATGCTGAGGGTGCTTCGATACCCTTGTACGACACAGCGCGAGGAACTAGTGACGTAGAGGAAGAAGACTACGAAATTGCACTATGGGGGCTACTCTACCAAGACCCCCTTTATGAGTTGCGATTGCTCTGTTTGGGAGACAAGAAGAAGACAGACTTTATCCCTGGAGAGGTAAAACCCGGTGATGAGTTGCACGAGCAAGTACGTAATTTGACTGTTGAGCCACCATTACAAGCCAAACTAGAGCAAGCAGGAATTGCTGAGGTGTTTAATGAAGCACGGCGATCAGTGATGGACTCGGCTCCATACCGTGAAGCATTGCGGAATGCACCTCAAACACTAAGTCCCTACCGAACTGCGGTTGCAAGGGCAATCATAGCGCAAGCTATATTCCTGTGCGAAGTTCAACAAACGCCAACCATTATTCTTGCAGATGCAGCATTGCGAGACGAACTCGTCTTTCTTCTGATCGGTGAATTTGGTGATGCCGATCGCTCTATTGGCAACTGGTTGTTAAACCCTTTGAAGGGATTAGCAGCGAACCTAAGTACGATGTACATAAAGCGAAAGCGAGGCGCAATTTCAGATGCCGCTTACCCGTTCCCAGGTGATATCCTGCTTTACCAGGGACGTGGTGAATCAATTCGGAACTTCATATGCGATTGTATCCAGCAGGCTGAGCCACCTGTTGTCTTACTGACCCATAGCTTAGGAGGAATAGCTTGCGTTGATTTATTAATTTTGAAACCGCAGCCAAAAGTGAAACTGTTGATAACGGTTGGTTCACAAGCACCTTATTTATACGAAATTAATGCTTTGCACAGTTTACCTTATGCTGAACCGTTACCACGCCATCCCGATTTTCCCCATTGGTTGAATATCTACGACTTACGCGATTTTCTCAGTTATGTCGGTGCTGGCGTATTCCCTAATAGAGTGGATGATGTGCTAGTTGATAACAGACAGCCTTTCCCACAATCGCACGGTGCTTACTGGACTAATCAGGCTACTTGGAAAGCAATTATACCGAGGATACCATGAGAAAAATCAATCAGGTAAAGCCAGAGCGCACCTATGCTTTAGTGGTGGGGATAGAAAAATACGACACGGGTTCCCACTCGGATTTGGATGGACCAGTGAGGGATGCTCTAGGGTTTGTCAAATGGCTTCGCGAACAAACTGTGCCACTTGAAAACATCTTGCTATTCTTGTCACCACTGGACAAAAACAGACATTTGTTAGAGGAAATAAAGTCTTCTGTAAAGCCAGCCAATCGTGACGAGATCAATCGCGCAATCACAAATACTCTGCGTCAAAAAAGTGGAGATTTGCTGTTCATATTTTGGGGAGGACACGGGATTGTCACTACAACCAATACAGAGAGCCGTCGGCTGTTCTTTGCCAATGCCCCACTTAACTTAGATATCGACTCTTTGTTAACATTTCTGCGTTCAGACTATTTTGAGTCAGGATTTGGACGACAAATCTTTTTTGTAGATGCTTGTGCAGAGGATGTTGAAGACCCAGGACGGTTGCCTGGTGCGGAAAGCTTTTCTAACAGTGCATTACCTGTTAGATATCGTGAGCAGTTTGTAGTTTTTGCTACTAAAGCAGGAGGGGTTGCTAGAAACATTACAGCTAGACAGACAGGTTTATTCTCTGAAGTGTTGAGGGAGGAACTGGCAAAAAAGTCCCTGGAAAGTTTGCTGCAAACTATGAACGAGCTGACGCAGCGATTGGAAGAGCGTTTTCAAGCGCTACGGGAACAAGGAAGTGCAAAACAGACACCAATTTATTTCTGGTATCAAGATTGGGAGGGTCGCAAACAGTCAATCGGTGAACCAATTCAATCAAAAGTTCTGCCAGTGGACTTTTTTGCCTACGATGATGCCTGGGTAGGTAGGCAACCACTAATTGATGACTTGAGCTATCGACTACAAAACTCTTGTCGAATTTTAACTCTCGTTGGCATCACGGGTATTGGTAAAACAGCTTTGGCTGAAAGATTGGCAGTAGAGTTGTCAGACTGGTTTGCTGGAGGCCAAAGTAAATTGTGTCGGAAAAATTTTGATCATGAGGAGGGAGCTTCAGACTTTGCCAGCGTCGCAGCCAAATGGCTGGAAGGGTGGGGAGAAATCGTGACACCAGAAGAACGTAAAGAAACGCAAATACTGCTACGTAAGCTTCTACAAAGATTCTGTGAACAGCGCTATCTGGTGCTAATTGATTCTCTAGAAAAAGTACTAACTGGGGACGAAGAGACTGGGTGGGGTAATTTTGTCGATGATTGGTGGACAAGATTTTTTCAAAATGTGTTGTCAGCAGAATCTTGTGCTAGTCGATTTATCATCACATCACAAGATTTGCCAGTTCAGTTAGTGAAAGCCGCTTCTCACTACGAGAATTTTTGGTATCGCCAAGATCTATATGGACTTTCAGAGCCAGAACAGATGGAGTTGTTTGAGAAAATTAAGTTGTGGGTTGAAGAGGAATCAGATAATAACAAGCAACTATTACGAATAGGGAATGCTTACCGTGGACATCCCCTGGCGTTGCGGGCGATTGCGGGAGAAATAATCGGCGATTTTTATGCCAATGTCTTGGCTTACTGGCAAGAATATGGTCAAGAAATTGAAGAAGTAGAAAAGGCGTTACAGGAAGCAAGTCAAGGAAAAGTTGAATCAGCTGAAGATGACTGGAAGTTAGATAGATTTTCGTTTGTGTTACGCAGAAAAGTCAAATCTAGGCTCGACATTACATTCAAACGATTAGTCGAGAATGTGCCTAATGCTTATCTGTTGCTTTGTACAGCTTCAGTATATCGCTGTCCTGTCAAAAAAAGTTGGTGGCTGAAACACCTGCAATATCGAGGCTACGACATTGAGCAGCAGGAGTTAGCACTGCAAGCGTTGCGCGATCGCTTCTTAGTTGAGGTTGCCTTTGATCATAACCATGAGCGTCTTTTAGGACAGCACAATTTAATTCGCAGTGTATCGATATCCCACCGAGAAAAACTTTTTCCCAAATCACCCAATACTAATATCTAGTCAGCATGACACCGAACCTCACGTCATCAGGCGAGTCGATTCTGGCGGAACTTAGCATTGATATCATCAAGCTAGCTGCCACAATTCCACTGGAGAAACTCGACCATTACATAGCAGTACATAACTGGCTTACAGACTATGAGCCTAAGCCAGATGCTACTAATGTAGAGAAAGTGCGAGGTTTGCTGGAAGCGTTTCATCATCTTTGCGAAGTGGAAGCTTGGGAAAAAGCTAGTGATTTACTTCGCCTTCGGCTGAAAACTCCTGATGCTGAAAGATTACAGGAGCAACTGAGAACTTGGGGTTATTATCGTGAACTCATTAACTTATACAACAGACTCTTAGGAAAACTAAATCCTGGGATAGAAAGTCTATGGCTAAATTGTTTGGGAATTGCTTACCAAGCTTTAGGAAATTACGAAAGCGCTATTAATTACTATAAGAAAGCTTTGGGAATTATCGGGACAATTAATAATCGAACACTCGAAGCATCAATCTTAGGAAACTTAGGTAGCACTTACAAGGATAAAGGGCAGTATCAAACAGCTATTGACTACCACCAGAAATGTTTAAAGATTGTCCGCGAAATTGGCAACTTGGCTTTAGAATGTGATGTTCTCGGTAATCTGGGTATTGCTTATGACAATATGGGGCAGTATCCAATGGCTATTGGATATCATCACCAATGTTTAAGTATTGCTGTCGAACAGGGAGATCTGCGGCGGGCTGGCGGGGCTTTAGCTAATCTAGGTTGGATTTATAGTATTACAGGTCAGTATAAAACTGGATTCGATTATAAACAGAAAAGCTTAGTAATTGCTCGTCAGATTGGTAATCGCCCATTAGAAGGAAATTTACTAAATGATTTAGGTATTGATTACAGTGCTTTGCAACAGTATCAAACGGCTATTGACTACTATCAGCAAGCCTTAGAAATTGCTCGTGAAATTGGTGATAGAGCAGGAGAAGGTCGGCGGTTGGTAAATTTGGGCTTTGCTTACTGTTATATAGGGCAGTATAAAACAGCTATTGAGTATCACCAGAAAAGTTGGGAAATAGCCTCTTTTATTGGTAGCAGAAAAAGTGAAGGAGCAGCGCTTGGTGGCCTAGGTGTTGCTCATCACGGCTTAGAAAAATATCAAACTGCAATCGAATACCATCAAGAACATCTGTTTGTTGCCCGTGAGATTAGCGATAAACGAGGAGAAAGTGAAGCTTTGGGAAATTTAAGTATTGCTTATCATTGTTTGGGACAATACGAAACTGCCATAAAATACAATTACCAAGCATTGTTAATTACTAGTGAAATTGGATATAAAGAAAGACAAGCCTGGATATTAGGAAATTTAGCTGAAGGATACCTACAACTATATGACTTCAATCAATCTTATTATTTTTGGATGAAAAGTCTCATAATTTACAACCAAATTCAACTGCCACAAGCTCAAAGAATGGTAAATAACATTCGTTGTTTGAACGAAAAACTTAGTGGCTCAATAAATGAAGTATTATTTGAGCAGCAGTTACAGAAAATCGCAACTGAGTTAGGCGAAGAGGCAGTAAAACTGGTAGTAAATTTATTGGCGATGAGTTGATTTATCATTAGAAAAACCTTAACTAATTTTCTGCGTTATCTGAACGAGAATAACTATTTAAAAAACTGAAAACTAAGGTTTACTCAGATGAAAACTAACTTACTACCACTCGGTGAGTTGATTCTAGCGAAACTTGGTATCGATATCGCCAATCTTGCTGCAACAATTTCGCCCAGAGAACTCGACCATTATATAGCAGTGGAAAATTGGCTAACTGATTACGAACCCAAGTCAGATGCTACCAATATAGAGAAAGTGTCCGGCTACCTGGAAGCCTTTTATCATTTCTGCGAAGCAGAAGCCTTACTAGAAGCGGAAAAAATACTTTCTACTTGCGTGAATTCTCCTACAAGTGAGGAATTACACAATCAATTAGCAACTTGGGGCTACTATTACGACCTAGTAGACCTGTACACCAAAGTTCTAAACCAATTAAACACGAGCCAACTTTCAGGTAAGTTTAGTATCAAATACAACAGATTTATAGAGAAGTTAAGTCCTCGCCGATTTTCAGATGAGTTAAGTCCTCATTTTAATGTTTTAAAGGCTGGTTTTTTACATAATCTGGGCAATATTTATCATGCTTTAGGAAAATATAGTCAAGCTATTGACTGTCATCAGCAGAATTTAGTTATTGCACGGGAATTGCAAGACCTCAGAAAACAAGGAGAGGCTATGGGAGGTCTGGGCAATGTTTATCATTCTTTGGGAAACTATAGCAAAGCAATGAAGTACCATCAGCAACATCTAAATATTACACGGCGGCTGCAACACCGTCGGGGCGAAGGAGCAGCTTTAGGAAATCTGGGCAATGTTTATCATGCTTTGGGAAACTACAGCCAAGCAATTCACTATTATCAGCAAGCCCTAGTTATTGCCAGGGAACTCAAAGACCTCCATGCTGAAGGAGTGTCTGTGGGTCATTTGGGTATCGCTTACTATCCTGTGGGAGATTACGCTAAAGCTCTTGAGTGTTTTCAGCAACGTTTGGCTATTGCACGAGAACTTCAAGATCGGCACGGTGAAGAGGTCGCTTTGGGAAATTTGGGAAGTGTTTATCGTGTCTTGAGAGACTATGACAAAGCAATTGATTACTGTCAGCAAAGCTTAACGATATCACGAGAACTCCAGAATCGCTACGAGGAAGGAAAGATTTTGGGTATTTTGGGATCTACCTACGAGTTGTTAGAAGACTATGCCAAAGCTATGGAGTATCATCATCAGCATTTGGCGATCGCACGCGAAATCCAAGACCAACAAGGGGAGGGGTCAGCTTTGGGAGGTTTAGGAATTGCTTACCATCGCTTGGGAGAGTATCATAAAGCAATTGGTTACTATCAGCAACAGTTGGCTATTACCAAAGAAATTGGCGATCGCCAGGGAGAGGGTACAGCTTTGGGAAATCTTGGCAGTGCTTTCTTCTCTTTGGAAGAGTATAGCAAAGCAATTGAATACCATCAGCAGAGTTTGGCAATAAAGCAGGCGATCTCTGATGTCAAAGGGCAAGAAGCTTCTCTAGAAAATCTGGGGCTTGCTTGCCGTCGCATAGGCGACTTGCACCGTGCCTTTGAATATCATCAACAGCATTTGGCAATTACACAGCAACTCAATGATAACCTGGGAGAAAGTAAGGCTCTGTGTAATTTGGGGAATACTTTGATACAGCTTGAGCAGTATTCAGATGCTCTAGAATGTGTGCAAGCATCACTAGATATTTGTAGAAAAATTGGCAATCGTTATACTCAATTGAGCGCCCTCGCAAGTTTGGCTATCATCTATTACAAATTAAATCGTCATGATTTAGCTGATGACTTTTGTAATCAAGCTTTTGCAATGACAGAAGAATTAAATATAACCGATGAAAGACATGAAAAAAAAATAGACGAGGGAGAAGTGTAGTACATCAAGCACATTAGTTAGCTACCCAAGTACTTGCATCAATGACAATTGCTACAGACTTAGATATACCGCTAGCGAATGAATGCCAAGAACTGATGAGGAGATTGCAAAGTGAGGAAGGGTAAGGTAGGTTCTACTGATGATCGCTAACATAGTGCCAACTGGTGAATTGCTTCTTGCAGAACTGGACATTGATCCATCCAATCTCACAGTACCATCAGGACAACTTGACGATTACATAGCAGTTATCAACTGGCTGACAGACTACGAACCAAATCCGGATGCACCCAATTTAGAAAAGGTGCGTGGCTGTCTAGAAGCCTTTCATCATCTGTGTCAAGTAGAAGCTTGGGTAAAGGCTAGCAACTTACTTTTTACTCGCCTCAATACTATAGAAAAAGAAGAATTACACAATCAATTAAACACTTGGGGTTATTATCATGAACAGTACGATTTGTATACAAAACTTTTAGAACTGCTGGAAGGGGGATTAAAAACTCTTTTTATTAAAGATACTACTAATATTTTTTATAATGAACAAGCTGAAAT
>NZ_JACKZU010000127.1:0-20733 GCF_014222165.1 Nostoc sp. 2RC | reverse complement strand
GTTATGGCTGTTGTAATTCAACGACTTCCGCCACATACTCTTCTTGGGCTAAAGCCAAAGTTTGATTTTCAAGTTAGAGGGCAGAGGGCAGAAGGTTTGCAATCAGTGTAGGCTTCTCTACGAGACGCTGCGCGAACAGACCTACACTGATTGCAGGACACCAAATCGGAGATTTTGGAGTGGGGCTTCAACCCTTACTCCCTTCTCTACGAGACGCTGCGCGAACGGTCGTGGCAGAGGGCAGGAATCAGAATTCTATAAAAGCCTTCTGCCTCCTGCCCTCTGCCTTTCAAGCTAAATAATAGATTTTTACCTGCGTTCAATTACTGTTGTTACTGCAAATAAGGCAGAGTTTCTTGAATTACTTTTTGGTCTTGTTGCGTTCGACCCAGGTTCGGTTTACTTGAATCATCATTTGCAACTACTGTAGCTGCTGATTCGGCTAAATCTTTGGGGCATCCTCTATCAGTAAGCGCTTGAACAGTAGCATTGTACAACCCTTGATTTTTCATGAGTTTATCCTTGATATTTCTAATGATTTCGATGGCTATCTGCGGAGCAATATTTCTATTGCTGAAGGCGTGAAGTGATTATGAATTTTTTCGGGCATTACCCCAACGAATTTGATGCTGTAGAGCTTCTAAAATTGTCTCGGCTTCATCAACTGTTAGCCCTTCAAGTTGCGAACAAATATCGTACAAATCTTGAGGAATGCTATCGGGAATAACTAGTTCACACAACGCATCTTCTAACGCTGCCGATATTGGATATTCAGAAGGTTTATACTCCTGCTGCATTAATACATAAGTTGAAAGGGTAATGCGAAACAAGAGCTTTGTTTCTCTAGTCAGTTGTTCTAAATATGCACCATATTTACCAACAAGCTGGTCAATTCGGTCGGTTTGACCGTAATAAGTTACCAAATCTTTGGACATTATTTATTTCCTTAATAAATATTATTTCAAAAATCGTTGGCAAAGCGATGGCTACGCCAAAGTCAAAGACGAACGCCTCAATTGAAGTGGGAAGTCGGAAATATTAATTGTTTAACTTCCGAATTCCGATTTATTTGTTAGTTCAAATTCCGAAACCGTGCAGTTCTCAACGATTGAGTTGGTTTATCAGCAATGGTACTAGAAGCCGCCCTTGCCGTCTTCGCCCAATCCCGCATTCTTTCGACCGCTGCGGCATCTTGAATTGCCAGTGGCGTGATGGTTTTTCGGCAACTTTCCAGATCGCCCAAAGTTACCTGCTGAGGTCTGTCTTCATCGAATGCTAGCAAAGCAGCTTCAGCGGCAAGTGTTTCTAATTCTGCGCCGGAGAATTTGGCGGTGTTGGCAGCGATCGCCTCTAAATACTCGTCTTCAACAGCAATCCCAAAGCGTTGCAGATGAATGCTGAGGATTTGCGCTCGTTCTGGAACGGTTGGTAGATCTACGAAGAAATTCTCATCAAACCTGCCTTTTCGCTTTAGCTCCGTTGGTAGTGCTGACGGGTCATTACACGTCGCAACAACGAACACACCTGATTGGCATTCGCTCATAAATGTGAGAATGTTGCCCAAGATTCGCTGTGATACCCCGCTTGTATCCCCTTGTCCAGACAAAGCCTTTTCGATCTCGTCCAACCATAGGACACATGGAGCGATCGCTTCAGCCGTTTTCAAAGCCCTACGGATATTGCCTTCCGACTCACCAACTAAACTACCTAGCATCGATGAAATGTCGAGTTGAAGTAGTGGTAAATTGAGTATGGTAGCAATATTCTTTGCCAAAAGAGTTTTGCCAACTCCGGGCGGCCCTGCCAACAGCACACCTTTGGGTTGCGGCAGATGCAGCAGCGTTGCCTCTTGCGTAAACAGCCGCCGCCGTCGATTAAGCCAATCCCGCAATAAATCCAAGCCGCCAAAGGGAATGGTTGCAGGCTTACCTAACTCAATGCCCATTTGAGAGAGCAACCGGGTTTTGTACTGCACAGCTAGTGGTGTCACAGTGGCATCAATAGTAATACCATTGCGGCTCAAACGCTCTTTAACTGTTAGCCGTAAGAAGTCGCTGATTTCTTCGAGGGTCAAGCCTAGTGCAGCACGAGCTAAAGATTCTCTCTCAGCAGTCGTCAAGGAGATTGTAAACTTAACTTGCTGTTCTAGAGCCGATTCACCCAAATACTGCAAATATGAATCAAGATGTTCTTGAATCTGCTCGACAGTGGGTAGTGGCACTTCGGCAAAGGGGATTAGCCTCACCAAAGACTCGTGCAGTTGGATGTTTTGACCCAGGAAGATGATGCGTTTATCGGTGGGTTTGAGCCGATGGTACAGGTTTTTCACTCTAGTCAAGATTTCCCAACTTAACTGCGGCGAGTTCTTACCAACGAATGGGTGAACATCACCCAGGATAAATACGCCATTGCCTGTGAAGCTTTCGATGTACTGGAAGATGAAGATTAACGGGTCTACTTGCAGCGGTCGTTTGTATTCCGGCACGGGCTTAAAGACCAATCCACCATCCAAAGCAATCTGGCATTGTTCTAACGTAGATACTCCCAGGTTCCAAAAGTATGTAGGGCATTCAAGTTTTTCTTGTGCCTGAGAGGTAAGCCACTGAATGATTGTCGCTTCTTCAGGCGACAAAACTTCAAGTGCAACTATGGGGATTTGAGAATCCAAGGTGCTGAATAGGTTATTTAGGTTCATGTTCCTCTTGATACGGTAATGGTGCGAGTTCTTCGTGAGTGCTGGTTTGTTGAATAAGCACTTGATAACATTCGGCATCGCCGTCAAATACTTCTGCCATCCCATTGGTCTGTGGATAAGCAATTGCGTTGACGATGGCATTAAGTAACACACATAAGCCCTCAATATTACCTTTAACGATCGCGGGCTGACGGGTTTTTTGTTGTGTGTATACGTGGATGAAAGGATATTCTGGGGGTAAATTCATAAAAGTTTCATTGGGGGAAACTGCTAATTTCCCCATTTGTGATTTACTGTCGCAGTTGTGTCTGGTGATTTGAAGTTGTCCTTAATTGCTGGGTTTGGGCTTCAGGCTTATAAACGCGATCGCTCACAATCCCCAAAGCTTCCTCAAAGGGCTGGGTGGCTTCTAGACAACTCAAACCCTCAAAACCTTGAGCCTCAACTCGCACTTCACCCGTGAGTTGGTCAAAATGTATTAAGACTGAGCGTTCCATAAATTATCTCCGTGCGTACTGCGATATTTCCTGATGTCCGGCAAAGGTTAAACGTAGGGTCTGCACTTGCCCTGTCCCTTCTTCAGTTATGGTGCATTCACCAAATCGCTTTTGAAGTTCTTGGGCTTTCGCCATCACTATACGTTTACCGTATGCCTGCATCAACTGATGGCTGAAGAAGTTTTCACCAAGTCGAGGGGAAGTTTCATACTCGTCGTGGATTACTCGGTAGGCATTATCGGTAGAATTCCACTTAAAGCCGATATCTGCACGGGCTTTTATCGTTCTGCCAGGAACAACAATCTCTGCACTCTGTCCTTGGGAGCCACCGTAATAGCCCTTGAGCGGCTGTGGTGTTTCATGGACTTGGGGCTGAAGCTTGAGATCCTCCAAAGCTTGTACCAAACATTGGTGGTTGGTGAGTTTTGTTCTAACTGTGGAAAAGTGTGACATATTTAAAACACCTAAGAATTTTCGATTTTGTGCAATGCAATGAATTATTTTCAGTCCATTGCACTTTTTCAACGGAACTTAAACGCGCTAACAGTAGCAACCGTCAGCCCAACATCAGAACTCGCTAGTTGTTGCAAGTTGCGTTGCTCGTCGAGTAGCTTGACCCGTATTTGCTCCATCTTTTCTTGGAGTTGACTACGCCCAACACCCCCCAATTTCTTGTCTACAATCGCTGGATCATCGACAATTGAATTCAAATGCTCCATCATTAATTGCAAACTACCGCCAGCTTCCGGTGAGGCATTCGCCAACAGCACTTGTACCTTCATTAGATGTTTTTGCATTTTCTTCTTAAATAAGACCGGTTTACGCCCTGGTTCCCAGTCAGCTAGTTCTTCGAGAAGCTGCGCGGCGAGTTGTTCGCCTCCAGCGATCGCTGCTTCCTTCAAACGTTGCTCCAGGTTTTGGTCGTACTGTTGGATGAACTGGGTGATTTGGTTGATACACTCGGCTTGTTGCTGGTTCAACTGCTCCGATAGTGCTGGGATAATGACTGGACGCCCAATAATCACCTGCAAACAATCTTCTAACTCACCGAAAGTGGGGAATGCCTTGAGTAAATTAGCTTTGACTTCCTCTTGCCTAGAGAGCGGCAGTTCCCAAGTGTTCAACGAGATGAAGTTTTCGATTCGCTGTTGATAATCCTCTAAGCCTTGGGTGTAATCATCTTTTAGTTTTGCTCGAAGACTTGGTGCGATCGCATCTCTAATGTTGAGCAATTGGCTCCACACTAAAGGTGCAAGGTCCATCGGACAAATCCAATCTCCGTTGTCAGAACTCATCCATTCTTGAACAGAAGCGATTTCTTGTCTGAGTTGACTTGCCGCTTCATTGAGGGCTTTGAATACTTTAATACCCCGCAAACCCACTTCAGAATTAGTCACTTTAATGAGGTCTGATTCGGCAGCGGAATCTTCAGTATGAAGCACATCCGACCATTTAGGGGCTGCACTTATCGTGCTGTTTTTGATTCGGATACTAAAGCGAATTCGGGTTTTATTTAGTTTTGAGAAATTGATTCTTTCAACAGTTGCATTTTGCAAGAATGCTTCGTTTGGAGCAATTGCTTGTACCATTGTTCAGTACCTAACTGAATATTTTCACAGAAAATTAGCGAAGCTTTTCTTGGTTAGTAGTCCAGAAACTTCGCTGAAGATTTAAAGTTGACTATTTACTGCTGCGAAAGTATAAAACTAACTTGCTTTTGGCATTCCTCTAAAGAATCTAAAGAGTCCAATCCTTGAATACAATCGCCTTTCATGAAATAATCACGTGAATTTTTGGCGTAAGTCTCTGAAATTCCCCATCGTCCATCGTCGGTTTTTCCAATCTGAAATAGTCCATTACCTGACATAGGTATAGTTTCTACAATGGCATACGCATCGGTAAAATCTTCTCTAGCAATAACTGGTCTTTTCATAACTTTCTCCTACACCACAACCCAGTAAATACCTGATTGTCGAACCATCTTTTCTTGTCTGTTGATTCTGGCTCTACCTATGGGCTGTTTATTCTTAATGTATTGAATATCTCTTACAACCTGATAGACTATTTGACTGGAGCTACCCCTAGTAACTTTAACGGGGTGCTTGACAACTCGTGGCTTATATTTCGACATCACAGCAACCCCATTTGTACAACATTTTGTTCTTTTGTCGGTTGATAAGTCATCCCTTTGACTTCCTGACATTTTATGGTTAGTTTTGTGGAATTCAGAGATATTTCAGATGTTTTGCGTTGGTTTGGTAGTGGTGAAAACACATACTTGATATTCTTGCCACTACTATGAGCTTGTACATATCTGTATTGTGTGCCCTCAATCATATATACCTTGGAAGTATTGAGAGTATTCGGCTCAAAAACAGGATTTAGTTTCATAATTTATTCGACAATTCGAGATAGTATCCTGCACCTGTATTTCTCACCTTAGCTATATCCTTGGTTATCAAGGACTGAATAACATCCCTACTAAAAGTTAGTTCCGATAATTTAGCTCGTCCGCCTCTGTTTTTAAGGAATAGTAGACAAGCATTGGAATTAAGGGCAGACTGTTTACTGCTGGATAGGGTTGGCATATTCCTGATGGTTGAAATTGTTTGAGGTAAGACTTCAGAAGTTTTTAGTCTCAAAGCTCCTGAAGTTTTAGGATGTGTTTTAGGTGTAAATTTTTAGTGATGGGGCTTTCCGTTTCAAATTTCCCTGACCATCATCACCATTAGTTGTGATAGTAGGACTTTTGCATTCAGAAGAATTGCAAGTAAAATCCCAATGGTTGATTTGCTGTTTGAGTCTATGTTCTACCAGCACAATTTGGTTTTTACGCTTGGGGTCTTTGCTGCTGATTAAAAACGCATCACCCAGAACATAGAAACCAGTTGAGATGTAGTATCGTTTATCGACACCCATCAGTGCATCCCAAGCAAGTTGTTTCTCTTGCTGCTTGTTCATAGTTTTTGATTAATAACTTCAGATAAATTTAGCGAAGCTATATTAAGCAGCAGAACGTTCAATTCAGACTTGGCGTAGCAATACTATTTGTGCCAAAATCTTAGAGTTGAATCGATTTTATTTTCTGAAGTGATTGCTAACCGAATAAAACAGCGAACGCTTGAGTTTTTACAACAACTTTGTGATTGACTGCTGCCGTGATGTAATTTTTTGGTAGACAAAAAGCGGTCTGCCGTTCCCCATCGGTTATTAAACCACTAACTGCTACAGTCCCTAATGGCGAAAGCAGGTATTCAAGATAACTTTAAACAAATTGGCTGTAAAATATTTGGGTCATTTTGGCTAATTTTTAATCAGGATTATCTGGAAAATTCCCCAAAAATAGCAGTCTTCACTATGAAGACGAACTTTTTTGATTAGGCTTCTCCTAAAGCAGCCTAAAAAATTTGTTCAGCAGTCAAACTTAATCCTGGGAGAGCGATTGATTGAATCCGGTCAGTGCCGCGAAACTGAGTGATTTGATATTCTCCTTCAAATAGCGTATACACAAATATTGTCGGCTGCTTAGGGCTACCAATAAACCGCTTTCCACCCAAGGCTGCATAGTCAACAATCCAATATTCAGGAATCCCTATTTCTTCATATTCAGCAAATTTTAAGAAATAGTCATCACGCCAGTTAGTACTGACTACTTCCATGATTAATGGAATTGATTCTGCTTGAGAAATAGTAGATGATTTTTTCCAAAGAGGTTCATTCACTAAATTAGGAAGATTTAGAACTAAAACATCTGGAATGTAACCAGATTTTTTATCTACAGCTTTGACTAATGCTTGGCTAGGAATTGTATAAGCCAAATTCTGAGAACGAATTTCAAAGTTAAGTTCTCTAATTAGGGGTTGCTGAAGAAGAAAAAAAAGCTTGCAGTCTCTAGATTATCTGACCCTAGAAGTATATTCAGGTGCAAGATAAGACGGTAGAATAGCTCAAAATCCTTGCATCACCGCGACCATCAGTACAAAAATGTGCTGTTTGTAACCATGTACCGGAAACAGGGGCAAAATCCAATCTCACCAGAGAACTTTGAACTGACCTTTGAAGGCAAATTATCATCAGATAATCGTTGGGTAGTTCTAGCATCTTTAATACCCTGGGGAGAATTTGAAGACGAATATTCTTCCGAATTTTCTATGGATATGGGAGCACCAGCAAAGCCATTTAGGATGGCATTAGGGGCATTAATAATTAAAGAAAAACTAGGGATAAGCGACAGAGAAACAGTAGAACAGATTAAGGAAAACCCTTACCTACAGTATTTTATAGGGATATCTTCTTATAGTAATGAAGCACCATTTGATGCATCAATGTTAGTCCATTTTCGAGAAAGAATAAGTGCAGATTTAGTCAACAAAGTGAATCGAGAAACTGTTAAGAAGATGCTAGAGACAACATCTTCTCAGCAAACTGAAAAAAAAACAGAAGAACCAGAAAAAGAAGTTAATACACCAAAAAATCGGGGTAAATTAATATTAGATGCCACTTGTGCCCCAGGTGATATCAGCTATCCGACAGATATCGGGCTACTAAATCAAGCAAGATTTCAGATAGAAAAAATTATAGACTCTCTTTATGAACAGATAAAGGGTCAATTAGAGAAAAAACCGAGAACTTATCGGCAAATCGCAAGACGTGACTACCTAGCAGTAGCTAAAAAACGTCGGGTATCACACAAAGAACGAAGAACAGCAATTAAAAAACAACTTCAATATATTAAAAGAAACTTATCTTATATTGAACAAATAATCATTTCAGGAGCAAGTCTAGAAAATTTAAGTAATAGGCAATATAAGATGTTGCTAGTAGTCACAGAAGTCTATCGTCAGCAACTATATTTATATGAAAATAAAAAGCAGAGCATTGATGACCGTATTGTAAGTTTAAGTCAGCCACATATCCGTCCGATTGTTCGAGGAAAAGCGGGTAAAGCTGTGGAATTTGGGGCTAAGTTGTCGGCTAGTTACTTTGATGGATATGTATTTTTAGACCATATTAGTTGGGATAACTTTAATGAATCAACAGACTTCAAAACACAAATATAATCATATAAAAACTATACTGGATATTATCCAAAATCCGTTCACGTTGATAAAATTTATCGCACCAGAGAAAACCGGGCTTGGTGTAAAGAACGAGGTATTAGAATTAGTGGAGTTCCTTTAGGAAGACCTCCAAAAAATGTGAGTAAAGAAAAAAAGAAGCAAGCTTTACAAGACGAAAGAATTCGTAATTCTATTGAAGGAAAGTTTGGACAAGGTAAAAGAAGGTTTAGCCTGGGTAGAGTGATGGCGAAACTATCTCATACTTCTCAAACAGCAATTGCTATTACTTTTTTAGTCATGAATCTTTCTACTCACTTGTCACGGGTTTTTTATGCCTTTTTCTGTCTATTTTTTAAAAATAGACCTTTTTTAGAGATTGACATAATTGAACATTATGATTTTGCTAGCTATGGGCAACAAAAACTTATCTTTAACCTTGTTTAAATAACTAGTCAACCCTTAAGATTGCTTTTTTATGACTTTTTCAGCAACCCCTAATTAAAAATGCTCTCACTAACTCACGATCGCCTGTTGGCTGCATTTCAACTATTACTCCTTTATGTAACTCATATCGACCATTCTCTGGTTTCCATTCCAGAAATTCTTCAAAAGTTACTGGCTCTACTAAAGGTTGAAACATGATTTGCTTTTCCTCAATAGTTGATTAGCTCACCTTTTTGTATCCCTTAGTTGTATTTTATGCTGCGGGAGATTGGATGTTTTCATCGCTCATCTGGTGCTAATTTTCCATATTATTTTGTTATTTTATGCTGCAATCACTTTTTACTAAATACAGTATCACTACCAGCCTTGGGATAATTGCGTTCCAGGCAAGCACTTTTTCATTGCGATTGGACAGTTCTAGCCATTGAGCATTAGTAGCGAAGCGATCGCTTATCTACTGCGATCGCCTTTTCCCTTAAACTACGCCGCTAAAAATTCCTGCTCTGGCTCGTACTCTAAGAGCAATCGCCATTCATCAGCCGTCAATTCATCAAACGGCTTATCTAACAAATCTATAGAACTGCTTGGGGCTTCTGGTTGATGAGCTAGAGTTTGCACAAAGCAGGGAGTACCATCTCTGTAGACTATTTCCACCAGTCGCACGTTGTTGTGGTAAATCCCATCGTCTAGGAGTTTGTAACCCAAGCTCTCGCATCCTAGAGCTATCTGTGCCATCATTTCATTTCCCGTTATAGCGGCTGGGATTTCTTCTTGTTGTACTGGCAAAGTACCTTGTTTGTAGTGCCATTTCACGTAGTCGTAGCACTTCATTTGTGCAACAGCACGAAACACTTCTTCACCGTTCACCATCACTACCCACCGTTGAGTTACGAAATCTGCATGGTCATAAGTGATTCGGGCGATTAGCTTTTGTCCGGCGTAGAGTTCATGCTCGTAGAAGTCGATTTCTACTGACCGCAGTTGCTCTGTTGTTGTTGTGTATGTCATGATAGTAATCTCCATAAATTGGATAGAAAGGCGATCGCAAGGTTTACCAGACGCGCGCGATCGCCTTTTGATTTTGGATATAAATTACGTTGTGGTAAGCCACAACGCACTCACCGAAATTTAGCGAAGCTTTATCACAAATAAGAAATGCGATTGCTTACCAACAGAGGGCGATCGCATTTCTTTCTCGCAGAACTTTAGCAAAGCAGGCACAGATATTGCTTGATGTCCGTTGATTGCATCTCCAGGCTCCCCTTTACCCAGTCTTGCGACCTTGTGCTATACCCCAGGATCATGTCTCAGGACTATGTTTGAACTCGGACATTAACTCGATTTATCTGATTGCAACCCTTTTTCCGTTCTGGCGGCGGTTTGCTGTTCCTTTACCTTATTACTATACTGTAACTTTTAGTTGCGATTGTCAAGCCCTAATTGGACAATTTTGGTCGCTTTCAAACACAATAGTTCAGCTAACGTACAGTTAAATACCTTACAAAGCCCTGTGACAAGCTCAGGGGAAGCGCCTTTGACTTCTGAAAAAGTCTCCATTCTGTGCAAATACTGGCGAGAAATCTCTACATCATTCTCAGCAAGCTTTTTAGACAAAGCTAACAATGCCATCTCACCACGTAACAAGCGCATTTTCTCCCCACGCTCTTTTGTCCATTTAATCGACCCCACCTCAGTTAGTGGTAACATTACAACCTCTTCTTCTTTTTCTTGCCTTGTCATATTATGCTATATTTTATTGACAAAATCAACATTTTTGTGCAACTATTAGTATCATAGCAAAGCGCAACCGAGCGCCACTCGATCGAGGTTTCTGTTTTGAATCTTGTTTTATCTTGGCCTAACGACCAACTTTGATTTTAGAAATCACGCTCTATTTGTTTCATCGCTGCAAACGATTTGCACCTGTTTTGGAGCAAAAATTATGCCACAGCCTGTCTAAAATTGCTCAATCTTTCAAGGTTCAGAAAATTCCCGTAAATCAGACTCAGCCTAACAACTTAAATACCACTAATATCCAGAGCCAGACAGATACACAATCATACTCATCAACGAAAGCAGGCAATTGCATTTCTCTAGTGGACAGGACAAGAAAACAGCCCTCTGCTCTAGAACCATTTGAAGTTAAAGATAAAATCAAAAGTTTTAGCTATGTACGTCATCTTGCAGATGGCAATCTGTTTAATCACTCACTGATAGCAGTTGCTTAAGCATTTATAGCGATCGCCATCATCTTGGAATACTACGCTTTTGACATATTCGTGCTTTAGTTCAATTGTACTAACAACCTGATTTAGTTTTCCGATCGCTGCCTGTTTTTAAACATTTCAAAGCGGTATGCCCTCAGACCGCTAACTTTTTCGTGCGTCTATCGGAGGAAAATATGGATAATCACATTCATCAGTTAGCACCGCATCATTGGCAAGAATGGGTGATTGGTTCAGCTGTTGACCCTACTATTGTGGCGTTAAATGTCCGTTCTTTACAGGGAGACGAAATATACGAATATTTAATGTATGCCCTACCCCAAAGCGCCCGACGCAATGATGGGCGACTGTGTGATGGTTATTTGTTCCGCTATGTTCACTTGACAGATGGTTCGTGGTGGTCAAGTGGGCTAGACCCTCACAACAATTGGCAACCAATGGAATGGGGACGGGCGAAGCCGGACTGCCCGCGCCTCGAACCAATTCGCAATTATCAGTTCGCAATTCGCAGTTTGGATAATTGCGAATTGTCCTCTCCCAAGCCCATCAAATACGAGTCTCCCCCAAAAACTCCCAACCGCGTCACGTATTTTAGGGTTCCCCTGCACATCTGGCAAAAGGTATCCATACGCTATGACGTGCCAATGCCGGATGATATTGTTATTACTCAAGAAGGGGAAGCATTGGGCTTTTGGGCTTGGGTGATGGAAAACCCCCAAATTCCCGTATTCCTGACAGAAGGAGAAAAGAAAGCAGGTTGTATGTTGTCCTTAGGATATGTGGCGATCGCACTTCCCGGCATCTGGAATGGTCGAGTTGGTAAGGAAGGTTTTGAGCCCTACATTCCGCACCTGAAAGTGTCACAAAAGAAATGATAGGGAATATGTCCGCTAGTTTTTAATAAAAAACCAAAGTAATAAGGGATAGAAAGTCAAAAATCAAGCTGAAGTTAGGAAAAAATGGATGGTTATAAAAAATACTGCATAAAAAGTAGAGTTACTGAGAATAGAGTGAGTAACTCTTGCAAAAGTTGATAACAGGAAAGTTTGAGTAAGAGGCTATTTATAAAGTAAATCTAAAACCGAGAAGAAAAGAGTTAGGGTAAGGATAAGATACATCATACGCAGTGTATTTACATAGTTGGTCATGGCACGAAAGTCTTATCCTACAGACTTAACTGATATGGAGTGGGAAATCCTGTCTCCGTTGATTCCACCAGCAAAATCAGGAGGACATCCACGGACAACAGATATGCGTGAAATATGCAATGCCATCTATTATCATTTGAAAACAGGATGCCAATGGAATATGCTTCCCTTGGATTTCCCACCAAGTTCAACGGTATACAGCTATTACCGCAAGTGGCCGCGCAAGGGAGTTTGGGAAAAATTAAACCATACACTGCGGGGTCAAGTTCGCTCAAAACTGGGTAAATCAACACAACCTACAGCGATCGCCGCAGATAGTCAGTCGGTAAAAACGGCTGAAAAAAGGGGGATGTGTACGGCTTTGATGGTGGCAAGCTAGTCAAAGGAAGGAAACGCCAGACAATCGTTGATAGCCTTGGTCTCTTGCTCAAAGTGGTTGTGAGTGAAGGCAATGCCCCTGAAAGATTGCTTGCTGCCTATGCTTTGATGGAACTGGTGGAGGAACGCCCAGAATTATTAGAAAAAGTTGAAGTTTTATGGGTTGACTCTGGGTATGACGGTGATAAGTTTGCCCTGGCTGTTTGGTTGATGATTCAAGCTCATGTTGAGGTCATGCGCCGTGCTGGTAAAGAGTTTGAAGTTTTACCCAAGCGTTGGGTAGTAGAAAGAACGTTTGCCTGGTTTAACCAGTACCATCGTTTGAGTAAGGATTACGAGCGTCTCCCTGAAATGAGCGAAGCTGCCATATATGCCGTTATGACTCGTATTATGTTACGTCGTCTAGCCCTCTAAAGATTTACTTTATAAATGGTCTCTAAATAAAAGTATTCTTAAAAAGATTGCACTTTACACCCTTGGTTGTTATGCCAGCAAAATTTTACATTCAGACAGAGTGGGCAACTGGTTTTCGTCACTAAAAGTAGGCAGAAGTTCTACACAAGTTGCGTATCTGGAAGAAAAAGGAATGGCTGGTCAATAATTATCGGCTATTTAGATATTTAGAAAAAATCCATCAGTATCAAAATTGCGTATATCTTTGACATCACAGACCTAAGAAAAGGGAGTTGCAGTATAGCAATCCTATTTGATTTACAAATATACTCGTTAAGAAAGGGAACTCTTAATAGGGAACAGGCAACAGACTGTTTGTATCTCATTTAGGACTGCTGTATTACTCTCATTGTAAATAGTGTTCTGGAATTGGGAACTATAAAACGAAGAACTGATCTGGATTTTTTCTCTCTTCTGCTCATACCTGTTGAATGTCTC
Source organism: Nostoc sp. 2RC (assembly GCF_014222165.1). Classification (NCBI taxonomy): domain Bacteria; kingdom Bacillati; phylum Cyanobacteriota; class Cyanophyceae; order Nostocales; family Nostocaceae; genus Nostoc; species Nostoc sp. 2RC. The sequence goes on along the minus strand of NZ_JACKZU010000127.1, from coordinate 7,395 downwards.
ATTCAATTGGTAGTCTTTCAGATATTTTCTAGTTTGATTTCAACCCCTCAAAGCTATCAGGAGTAAATATGCAAACAACAAACGTAACTCTGGGAATTCCCAACCTCAATACTATGAATACCCAGGATTATATTGAACTAGAACAGCAATATGGTGCTGATAATTATCATCCTTTAGATGTAGTCATCACTAAAGGAGAAGGTGTGTGGATATGGGATATAGAAGGTAAAAAATACCTAGATTTTCTTTCGGCTTATTCAGCATTAAATCAGGGTCATTGTCATCCCAAAATACTTGAAGCAATAATAAAACAAGCCGATAAAGTTACACTGACTTCTAGAGCTTTTCGTAATGACCAACTGGGAATATTTTATCAAAAGCTTTGTCAGATTTCTGGTTTACCAAAAGTGCTACCCATGAATTCGGGAGCCGAAGCTGTAGAAACGGCTATCAAAGCCATTCGTAAATGGGCTTATAAAGTAAAAGGTGTGCCAGAAAATCAAGCAGAAATTATTGTTTGTAGTAATAATTTTTCTGGGCGCACTATTAGTTTAATCAGTTTCTCTACAGAAGAACAATATCAAGATGGATTTGGGCCTTTAACTACTGGGTTTAAAGTTATCCCTTTTGGTGATGCCCAAGCATTAGAAAAAGCAATTACTCCTAACACTGCTGCATTTTTGGTAGAACCAATTCAGGGTGAGGGAGGTATTATTGTTCCTCCAAATGGGTTTTTAAAGCAAGCAGAACAAATCTGCCGCCATCATAATGTATTACTGGTTTTTGATGAAATTCAAACTGGCTTGGGAAGAACAGGTAAAATGTTTGCCCATCAATATGAGAATGTTAAGCCTGATGGCATAACTGTAGGAAAAGCTTTATCTGGTGGATTTTATCCTATTTCTGCGTTTATTTCGACAGAGGAAGTGATGGGTGTATTTCAACCAGGAGATCATGGTAGTACTTTTGGCGGAAATCCCTTAGCTGCTGCTATTGGCATTGCAGCACTTGATGTTCTTATAGAAGAAAAATTGCCAGAAAAAGCCCTACAACTGGGAGAATATTTTCTGAAGAAATTACAATCAATTGAAAGTTCACATATTAAGGAAGTGCGTGGCAAAGGCTTATTAATTGGGATGGAATTGCACCCCGAAGCTGGTGGTGCTAGACGGTTTTGTAAAGCCTTAGCTAAAGAGGGGTTATTAGCTAAAGAAACTAGAGATAATGTCATTCGCTTTGCTCCACCCTTGGTTATTTCCCAAGATGAAATAGATTGGGCGTTGGAAAAAATTGAGCTAGTTTTGACAACCACTTGTTAGTTTGGCGTAAATTGAGTATGATGGGTGAATTGTAGTGTTTAAAAAGTCGTTAGTAGCAAAATTGAACAATCGTTTCATCCAACTCATGAGTATCTGGGATTTGCACGTCAAGTTAAATAAAAGACGGCAATCTGATCCTGGTTTGTCCTGGTACGACCACTGCGAAGCGCCTAGTAGGTTGGCAAGACTTGCCTTGTAGTCGCTGTGCAGACCGTATAACTTTTATTTTCAATAAAAAGGACAATCTACCATGAATCGTGAAGAACTTTTGCAAGAAACCGTACAACCAATTGACATCAAAGCTTTTGATGTTGTTGGCTTAGTGGAAGCTATGGGTAAGACAGCTTTCCAAGGTCGTAATTTAGGGCGTGCAGCAAAAATTTATGACGCAATGCTGCAAGATAAAGAATGTACGATTATTCTGTGTTTAGCTGGGTCTTTATTTAGTGCTGGACTCAAGGGAATAGTCCACGATTTAATTACTCACAATATGGTAGATGCGATCGTGTCTACTGGGGCTAACATTGTCGATCAAGATTTCTTTGAAGCGTTGGGTTATCGTCATTATGTCGGCGATCCCTTTGCTGACGATGAGATATTAAGACAGCAACGGATAGACCGCATATATGACACCTATATTGATGAAGATCAACTGCGGGTGTGTGATATGACGATCGCCGAAATTGCCGAGAATTTAGAGAAGCGTCCCTATTCTTCACGGGAATTTATTGAGCAGATGGCGGTTTATTTAGAACGCCGGGGTAATTATGGTCAATCTGTAGTGCAAGCTGCTTATCAACACCAAGTCCCAATTTTTGTCCCCGCTTTTAGCGACTGTTCGGCTGGGTTTGGCTTAGTGCATCACCAATGGAATTCTCCAGAATCTCATTTAAGCATTGACTCAGTGCGAGACTTCCGGGAGTTGACGCAGTGCAAACTAGCTTCCAACTACACTGGATTGGTGATGATTGGTGGTGGTGTACCGAAAAACTTCGCCCAGGATACGGTAGTAGCTGCGGAAATGCTGGGATTTGAGACGAGTATGCACAAGTATACAATTCAAGTTACTGTCGCCGATGAGCGGGATGGCGCTTTATCTGGTTCTACTCTCAAAGAAGCGCATTCTTGGGGGAAGGTAGATAAAGCTACTGAACAGATGGTATTTTCTGAGGCGACTGTAGCGTTCCCGTTAATCGCGGGGTATGCGTATCATAAGGGGAACTGGCGCGATCGCCAACCGCATCGTTTAGCTCAACTGTTCACTAAACCTCAACCCAAGGTAGCAACTGTGTAGAGATTTTTAGGGGGCATATTGCCCCCTTTGTTGTATCCACCCGCACAAAATAGAGAATCGCTAGGAGCATTGATATTCCTGGATCTAATCGGGAACCTGAGCTTGAAATCTTTGCCCACTCACTCGCTGTGATTCATCTGAAGCTAGATAAATAAAGACATCTGTTACTTTTGCTGGTTCTGCCCAACGGGTACGATCAGCTTCCGGTTCCGATGCCCTGTGCATTGTAGTGTTCATATCACCAGGATCTACCCAGTTTAGGCGCACCCAACTTCCTTCTAGTTCTGCTGCCCAAACCTGTGACATCCCTTCTAAAGAAAATTTTGAGATGCTATAAGCTCCCCAGCCCGGATAACCAGTTACACCCGTATCACTGGTTACGTTAATGATGGAGCCACCTGTTTTAACCATTGTAGGGAAGACTTTCTGAATCATCACAAACGGCGCAATCAAATTTGTGTTAAGTACGTAGCGGAAATCTTCCAAAGGGTAGTCAACGAGGAATGGTATTGGAGTAGGGCCAATTGCTGCTGCGTTATTAACTAGCACATCAAGGCGATGGTCAAATTCTCTTAGTGTCATTGCTACAACGCGCTCAACCTCTTCTGCTTGTGCTAGGTCGGCAGCGATCGCTAAGACTTTAGTCTGGGGTGCAATCTCCTGAATTCGTTGACATACCTCGTTGAGACCTTCAACCCGTCGCCCGATAATCGAGATTCTAGTTGCTCCTTCACGGGCAAAATCAATAGCCAATTGTCGTCCTAGTCCTTGAGATGCGCCAGTGATCAGAACTGACTTCCCTTTTAGTTTGCTCATGTGTCCTCATCGTGATCTCGCAGTGCGATGTTTAGACACAAGATTATAGCCTTTCAAATGCAGTGTGCATACCTAAAATTCTGGCTAACTTTGGAGTTATGATCACGAATTATTCCTAACCGTTAAACCTACTCATATCTTCAGTATAAGTTCTTGTTTAATGAGATATGAGTAGATTTAGATAGATATTTTGATTCAGTTACTAATCCTTTGTGATAACCACTCATACCAACTCTCTAACCCAGTTCCAGTTAATGCTGAAACTTGAAAAACCTGAATTTGAGGATTAACCTGCTGGGCGTATTCTATACAACGCTGAACGTCAAACTGCACATGAGGTAGTAAATCAATTTTGGTGAGAATCATCACCTCACTAGCGCGGAACATATGCGGATATTTAATTGGTTTATCTTCGCCTTCAGTCACAGAGAGAATGACAACTTTTGCCTGTTCGCCTAAATCAAATAATGCTGGACAAACTAAGTTACCAACATTCTCAATCATCACCACTGAGTTTAAAGGTGGATTTAGTTGTTGTAAACCCCTTTCTACCATTGCTGCATCTAAATGACAGCCTGTACCTGTGTTAATTTGTACTACTTTACAGCCTGTCTCTTGTATTTTCTTAGCATCATTAATCGTTTCTTGATCTCCTTCAATCACGCTGATAGACAACTGATGTTTTAAATCATTAATAGTGCGAGTTAATAGTGTTGTTTTTCCTGAACCAGGAGAACTCATTAGATTTAAAGCAACGATGTTGCGACCTTTAAACCATCCCCGATTTTGGGCTGCTATTAAATTATTTTTTGCTAAGATATCCTGCTCTAAAGATATAGTTGTGCTATGTACTTGAGCATGAATCTGAGATGCTTCTGAGATAGAATTATGACTGTGAGAATGCGTAACTACAGTGCCATCTGGTAAAGTGTGAGTGTGGACATGATGAGAATCATGATTGTGAGAATGGGCGATCGCTGTATCTTCAGGTGAAGTATGAGCATGGTGATGATGCTCATTTTGGGAGCTAATTACTGCTACTTCATTTGTTTCAGTGTTGATGATTTTGACTTCAGCATCGTCAGAGCAACCGCAAGTTACACACATAATTTTTCTTCAATTCTCATGCTTTCAAAAAGCGTAACAATTGTCTGATCATGAAAAAGTTTATTGAATACAGATAAAGTAGCAAGATTCAAGGAGCAAGGGAATTCCTCTTGCTCCCTATTTTTGCATCTAAGAAGAAACTGATGTGTAACTTACCATTACTTGGATCAGTTTCTACTGTTGAACCCACACCGAACACCTCACGGATTAAATCAGGTTGTAGTACATCTTGAGGCGTTCCTACTGCTCTTATTGTTCCATTATTGACAACATAAATGCGATCGCAATAACTAGCAGCCAAATTCAAATCGTGCAACGCTGCAATAGTAGTCACACCCAACCCCTTCACCAGTTCCAAAAGTTCCAATTGATAGCGAATATCAAGGTGATTAGTCGGCTCATCGAGAATCAAAAACCGTGCTTGTTGGGCTATGGCGCGTGCAATCAACACCCGTTGTTTTTCTCCACCAGAAAGGGAAATAAAACTACGTTCTGCAAAGTCATTCATTCCCACCTGCACCAAAGCATCGAAGACTATGGAGTGGTCTTTTTCTGTCTCGCGGTCAAATAACCCTAGATGGACGTTACGCCCCATCAACACCATCTCTGCAACAGTAAAGTCAAATTCAGTAGATGCTTCCTGCAAAACAACTGCGGTAGCTTGTGCCATTTCACGGGCACTTAAATGCCAGATATTCTGACCATTGAGGATTATTACCCCACTATCTGGCTTCAGGACACGATACATACATCTGAGCAAAGTTGACTTACCACTGCCATTAGGGCCAATCAGCCCGACAAACTCACCCGACGACACTTGCAGATTGATGTCATGTAAAATCTGCTTTCCCTCAATACTCCAGGATAGGTGTTTCACCTCTAATTTCATCTCAAACCCCCTTTACCTTGCATCAACCAAATGAAAAAAGGAGCGCCGAAAAGTGCCGTAATAATCCCAATGGGCAGTTCCTCTGGGGCGACAATGGTACGTGCTAGAACATCTGCCCAAATTAAGAAAATTCCGCCCAGCAGCAGACTCACAGGTAACACCCGGCGATGATCTGAGCCGACGAGGAAACGGACGCTGTGAGGAATCATAAGTCCAACAAAGCCAATGACACCACTGACAGCAACTATTACACCTGTCAACAGTGAGGTAACAAAGAATAACTGCTTGCGGAAGCGATCTGTGTCAGTTCCCAGAGTCCTAGCTGTTTCTTCACCGATGAGGAGTGCATTTAGCGATCGCGTCTGGAGTAACAAATACCCGATTCCCAAGAACAAAGCCAGCACCGGCAGGATTAAGTCTGTCCACGTTGTTCCCGAAAGTCCTCCCAATAACCAAAACAACACTCGTCGTGTGGCTTCACCACTTCCAGCCTTGATAGCCAAGAAACTCGTTACCGCCTCAAACAGAGACGATACTGCTACACCAATTAAAATTAAGCGGGTGGAGGAGAGGTGTCCTTGTCGTCGTGCTAAAAAGAAAACAACAAAAAATGCTAACAGCGCACCAAGAAAAGCCCCAAAAGACAGAGCATACACACCAAAAAAGGAGAAAATACCAAATAGGATAACTAAAACAGCACCCACCGACGCGCCAGAGGAAATACCGAGAATAAAGGGGTCAGCTAAGGGATTTCGCACCAGTGCTTGCATGATCACACCAACCACTGATAGTCCAGCACCCACAAAAAAAGCCAATAGCACACGCGGAAAGCGGATCAGCCAGACAATTTGAACTTGTGCTTGTGTCCAGTCTCCTGTAATGTTTGGAAACACTTGGGATAAAGCTATCTGCCAGACTCTCAAAGGAGAGATAGGCACTGGCCCAATCATCACCGCCAACGTCAGAGAAATCAATAATATGATAACCATTGCTATCATTAGCAGCTTGTAGCGTTGCTGCTTGTTTTTTCTCAATTGCTTTGGGAATAAATTTTTCATTTGTCATTTTTCAGCAGTTTTAGAGTCAATGAATTGATGGAGGAGTAACTTTATCATAGTTTTGAGTTGCACATAAAAACTGAGGGAGTGATAAACTTTAAAAAGTAAAAAGAAATGTAAATAAGATGTCTATTTCTTTAACACCTGAACAAATTCAGCGTATCCAGCAGCAACTCCATACAGGTCATTATGCCAGTGCTGCCGAAGTAATCGATCGGGCATTGAAACTCCTAGAAGCCAGCACGGAAGAGCCTCGGCGCGGTGAGAAAATGCTAAAAATGTTTGAGGAAACAGGGTTTCTTGGCTCACTACCAGATGCTAATCCAGACCTTTCTAGTAATTATAAATCCATTATTTATACCGAAATTGGATCGCAACATGATTCTTGCTGATACAGGATTTTTTGTCGCTATCGCTAGTACAAAGGATCGATATCATTCTCTAGCAATTGCTGCCCTGGAAACGATCAATGAGCCAATCATTACTACTTACCCAGTTATCACTGAAACTTGCTACTTACTATTAAGAGAAGCAGGTAGCAAAGTTCCGCCCAGATTTCTCAGAAATTTCATTGAAAGCAAAGACTTGACTATATTTAATTTAGAAATTATTCATTTACAGCGAATTGCAGAGTTGATGGAAACCTATAGTGACATACCAATGGATTTTGCTGATGCTTCTTTAGTAGTTCTAGCGGAACATCTTGGAGAAGGGCGAATTCTCAGCAGTGACAGGCGAGATTTTTCGATATATCGGTGGCAGAACAGCCGTCGATTTAGTAATTTGATGTTTGCAGATAGTTAAGAATATTTTCAGGAATTATAAAACAATTTTCGGCGTTGCATAAATGCGGGATGAATTATGCAAAAACGGGTATTTCTCTATACTTTAAATAATGAAGTAACAATCGAA
>NZ_JACKZU010000126.1:0-20894 GCF_014222165.1 Nostoc sp. 2RC | reverse complement strand
GAGTAAGTTTGCTCTAACGTCATTACAAGGGTTTTACGTTAAGTTAACACCAATGTTCCTTTCCCCTTCCCCTTTCCCCTTTCCCCTTTACCCTTTCCCCTTCCCCTACTTATCTTCCTGCATATTTCTGACAATTTTCGTCACCAGTTTTCTGGGTACAAATCTGACGCTTTTTGCTAGTAGTTTATTAATTAAACCGGGGATGACAATGGTTTTGCCTTTCATTAAGCCGCGATAACCGATTTCGGCTACTGTTTCGGCATCCATCATTCTCTTACTTTTGAGCATTTTAGAGTCTGCCATTCCGGTTCTTTGATGAAAGGCTGATTCTGTGGAACCTGGACAAAGAACTGTCACAGTGACACCTGTGCCTTCTAATTCATTGGCGATCGCTTCTGAAAACGATAAGATATAAGCCTTAGTCGCAAAATAAACCGCCATCAAAGGCCCTGGTTGAAAAGCAGCAGCAGAGGCGACGTTTAATATTTTTCCTTCACCTTGCTTAACCATATCCTTGATAAATAGCTTAGTTAAATGGGTGAGACACACCAAATTTACCTGTAGCATTTCCAATTCAGCAGTTAAATTTGTTTCGTGAAATAACCCATAAGTACCAAAGCCAGCATTATTTACCAATACATCAACCTGAATATTGGCTTGTTGTAACTCCGTGAATATCTCGTCTGGAGAACTTGAAATAGATAAATCTTTGACAATAGCTTTGACAAAATTGCCAAATTTTAACTCAAATTTTTCAGCAACTTCTGTTAGCTTTAATTCATCTTTATCTACTAAGACAAGATTGTAGTCATCAGCGGCAAAAAGACAGGCTAATTGGTAGCCAATTCCACTTGCTGCCCCAGTAATAAGAGCAGTTTTTTTGCTCTGTGCTTGATGTGTTGTGTTCATGCAAGAATATTGGTGAATTCAACTGCTTTCCATTGACAGTGGTTCTTGTTCTACAATTAAGTATGCTTAATATCTCAAACTACGAAAAACGTCTTGAGCCAAAATAATCTGTAATTTGCTTTTGAATTAAGAATGAAGCGTTGATGTATAAGAGAAAATCTAGATACACCCCTCTATACACACATATTATGATTACTCACAAATATGGGTAAATTCAAAATTTGATAACCTACAATAACTATTGTAGACTGTTTTTTGTCAAGATGTTCATTTTAAAATTTATATTTGTAAACATAAATAAATAGAGCAATCATCTTGCTACTGATACTGTCCAAATCCTTAATAATAAATTTACACTCTGTCGGTGCTAGCAGTGCGGCTTGATGTAATTGCATTTTTGCAATTGTTTACAGTGAACCTTTAACTTAAAAATTTCATTGCCAAAGTAGATTGAGCAATTCATGAAAATCATATATCACTCTTTAATCATTATGTCCAGAGAAAAAAAGTAATAATTTCTACTAAACAAGACTTTTAACCAAAACAGATGATTTTAGTCATCATGTTAAAAAACAAAGTTTCAAACTCAGTTTCTGTCTGTTGTTTAAAAGTTTTCTAAGGACTGATTCATAAAGAAAATTTTAAGAAAACCCAATTGATTGCTGGGCATGACCCGCACAGAACAAACGATTAATTAGCTTAAATCATTTAAATCCTTACAATATAAAGACTTTACTTGAGTTGACAAATTAGCTCTCAAATTTTCTTTGACCAGAGTAATAAAAGAATGCCATTTAAGTAGTTATTCACTAAAGGTATATTTCAGCTATTTTAAGTATATTTTCGCAGATACAAGTCTGAATAAAAGGCCTATAAAGTAACAAGTGTCTGTACTCAATGCAGCAAGTATTAACTTATGTAAATGCTTTAAAAACCAGTCACATTCGGTCTGAGAATGATTTTAATTTAGGCCTATGTAAATTCATTCCCGGAAATACAATGATAGACCGTATCCTTGTTTTAGCTATTTTCATTTTCATCGGAATACCATTAACTCTTTTAAGCATCTTCTATAGCTTAAATTATTCAGGTTTCTGTTTTGCCAAAATGCGTTCTCTCAGTGATGAAGAAAAGTTAAGAATAGCTTTTAATTATTACAATAAGGAGGATAAATTACCTGTAGATGTAGGTGAAAAAATAAAATATTACGAACATATCAAGTATGCAAGTTTTGATGAATATATCAAAGTAAATCCAGACTGCTGTTCTATCAATCACGGTGAAGCTTACAAGATTGCACAGTCTTCATTTATTCCAGAGTCTTCATTTTTAGATCGTATATCTGGACTTGGTTTTCGAGATTTGACGGTCATAAACTTCAAAGTACGTTATTTAGATGAGAACGGTAATCAGAGAGTACAAGAAGTACGTCTTGGAAATACTTTACGGAACTGTGGTCGTCCAGTATCCATTTGGTTTGATAAAGAACTCTAATCAAATGAAGTACAGAAGTATGTAATAACGTATAGGTATGTATCTCTAACTTGTACCGTACCAAAGCGAGAAATACTGTACCTATTAAATAACTCAAAAGTATCGAGGATTAATAATGAACTTGTAACCATAAGAGCAAACTTCGAGTAATACAAATCTTTTAAATAGGAGTTGAATGTGACTGCAAGATGTTTTGACTGAATGACTATGTCAATTATCACAGATTAAATAATGAAGCGCACCTATTTTTTAGCTAATTTTCTTTTAATCGGATTCCCATTAACCATTTTAAGCATATATTTTAGCTTAAATTATTCAGGATTTTGCTTTGCAAAGATGCGCTATCTCAGCGATTACGAAAAGCTTAAATTAGCTTTTGATTCTTTAAATAGTGCAGAAAAATTACGTATCAAAATTGCAGGTAAAATGCAATATCGCGAATTCATAAAGTATAAAAGTTTTGATGAATATATTAAAGAGAATCCTGATTGTTGTACGATTAATCCTCCTGGTGGTGTCGAGGTGCCTATACCAGATTCTTTTTTAAATCCTCGTATACTTGGACTTGATTCTGGCGAGGGGATACGTATTAAGTTCAAAATGCGCTATTTAGATGAAAATAGCTTGCCAACATCTCAAGAAATCACTACTGGTATTGCTTTACAAAACTGTGGAAAAGTAATAGTTTTCGATTAATAGCTGTTAGCATAAAAATAAAAACAAATGATAGACCGTACCTTTCTTTTACCTGTTTTCATTTTCATCGGAATACCGTTAACCATTTTATTCCTATACTTTGGGTTGAATTATTCAGGGTTCTGCTTTGCCAAGATGCGTTATCTCAGCGATTACGAGAAGATCCAAGGAGCTTTCGATTTTCAAAATCACCGGGACAAAATACCTGCAATAATCCCAGGGAAAAAAGAACAGCTTTATGACTACATTAGGTATAAAAACTTTGATGAATATATCAAACAAAATCCAGACTGCTGCTCTATCAATCCTGGCGGCCCTTACGATCTTCCACCGCCTGACTTTTTAGATCGTATATTTGGATTTCATTCTGGCGATGCCATTGTTATTAACTTTAAAGCACGTTATTTAGATGAAAACGGCAAGCAAAGATTAAAAGAATATCAAGTTGAACATGCTGTGCAAAACTGCGGGCAGTTCAAGTGGTAAAGTATTACGCTTTGAAATTGCAAAGTCATTTGTAAGGTTCGTTGACGGTTAACTATCAATAGTGAACAACCAATAAGCAACACGAAAAGATATGCAAGTTCAATGCGCGACAGCTTAGTTTTCCCTATTAAATAACTGAAAAACATTGGAGAAAAATAATGATGTTGGATTTTGAATTGAATATTCAAAATCCAAAATCTAAAATTGCCTATCTTTCTAAGCGAGATTCAAGAAACCGCTTTGAATCAAATAGGCGGTATAAGTCATAAACAATTGAGAGTCAATTGTCGGGCAAGCAATAGAACTTCCTGCTAGTGCAAGAAGGGTATCTTGGCAGCTAATATGTGGTCTTCTAGCTTGCAGGTATAAATCAGGAATAGTCAGTTGTTCGTCAGACCAACGTTCTAGTAAAAATGGACGCAGAGTGTATAAAGGATTGTCTACAGAAGACACATTATTAATTAACTCTGATTGCCATTTTTCGTAGGGAATCATCTCAACTGAATAACCAAAAGAACGTATCCAGTCAACTAAAACTTTCAACGACGCAGGTTGGGGATGTTGTAAATGGAAAGCCCTACCTATAGATTCTTTTTGGCGTGATAGATAAACGATGGCTTGACTCACATAGTCCACAGGAGACATATCCATCATATATTCTACATCGGGGAAACTTCCCATTTGTAGACAACCCTTAGCCATCAAATTAATAAAGTCATGGGTGTTACAAATCCCTGTTTTACTATCTCCAGAAATCAGAGGTGGACGATAGATAGTTACAGGAAGTCCTCTGTCGCGGGCAATTTTCACTAATCTTTCAGCTACCCATTTTGTTTGAGAGTAGCCAAGATAAATACCTTCCCAATGATTGAATTCATCCTGTTCTTTGACAACCTTACCAGCATAAACAGGCGATTCAAAAACAGCAACGCTGGAAACGTAATGTACAGGCTTGACTTTAATTTGACAAGCTAATCTTAAAACTTCTTGAGTTCCCAGAACGTTAGCAGCTTTCAATGCCGAGTAGGGATAAACATAATTCAGCAAAGCACCACTATGATAGATAGTATCAATTTTGGCAGCTAAGGTTTGAAATTGTTCTAAGCCAAGACCTAACAATGGCAAAGATAAATCGCCAACTACAGGAATAATTCGAGAATTATATTCTTCCTGCCAAATTGCATATTGTTGGAGATTATTTTGCAGTTTGGTCTTGCCTGCTTCAAGACTATCAGCACGGACTAAACAATAGATATCTGCCTTGGTTTCCTGTAGTAATTCCCGGATAATAAAGGCTCCTAAAAAACCCGTACCACCAGTTAAAAAGATGTTTTTCGGTTCGCCTATAGGTAAATTAGCAGCACCGCCAGGATTAATTGTAGGGTCAAGAACAGCCTCAGCACCTAAATCTAAAATCAAGGGTGTAGTATTGACGTTAGAAGATGCTGATTTTGTATCTTGAATTGCTGAATCTTCTTGTAGTTCTTCGGCTAAACGCTGGGAAAGTGAGGCAATATTTGGGTAATGCCATAACAGCAGTGGAGATGGTTGAAATCCGAGCAATTTTTCTAATTTACTTACTAGAATCATTGCTTGGGCGGAATCCAAGCCATAGTTTTCTAAATGTTCTTCGATGTCAATTTCAGCAGGTTCAACACCTAGCAATTCCGCTAAATTAGATACTAAAAAATGCTGAATATCTGCGGCGGTCAAAGACTGTTTTAAAGTCATTTTTAAATCTCCAATAATGTAGAACGTACTGGTTGATATTGACTGTAATAATTAGAGAGTTGCAGCCCTTGAATTTTCAAACTTTGGATGCGATATAAAAAGGCAGCACCATTCATAATTTGCTCAGCAACATCAACTACTCGGCGATTATTTGGGTCAGACAAATAAGAACCTTTTACCCAGTCATTGAAACTACCCATTGCTGGGCCGCACCAAATTTGATAATCGACTTCTCGACCTTTTTCACCAGAATTAGACCAGCGAGAAGATAATCCTAAATACCAACGGAAAATCAATGCCATTTTCAGCTTAGGATTATTAACGGCTTTACCTAGTTTTTCGGGATTTCTTTGGGACAAATAAGCTGCCGTTCCTTCCCAAACTTCAGCAAGAGTTTTGCGGAAAACTTGTTTTTCTAATTTCTCTCTTTCTGCTAGAGGAATATCTTCAATTGAATCATAAGCGCGATACAGTTCAAATAATTTTTGCGCCCGCATGGGGAACATCGTACCCCGTTTGAGGACTTGTAATTTGACTCCCATTTCAAACATATCGGCGGCTGGTGCCATCATCATATCAGCCATTTCTGCTTGAGCAAGTAATTTTTTGGTATGCTCACAAGCTCCAGATTCAATGCATGATTGATTTATAGAACCAGTTACTATATAAGCAGCACCCATCATGAAACCGGCTAATGCTGATTCTGGCGTGCCAATTCCCCCTGCTACTCCCACTCGAATGGGTATTTGGTAATGATATTGTGCTTGAATTTCGTCCCGTAAAGCAACAATAGAAGGTAGCAAACAAACCAAGGGACGGTTATCTGTATGACCGCCAGAATCAGCTTCTACGGTAATATCATCAGCCATCGGAACTTTAGCTGCCAGAGTCGCTTGCAAGTCAGTAATTAACCCTTGTTGGAGAAGTTCTTTGAGAATTCTCGGTGGTGCAGGTTGCATAAATTTGCTAGCAACTTCTCGGCGGGAAATTTTGGCGATGACTTTATTTCTGATTTCAATTTGATTGGCATCATTTAATCCCAAACCGGCTACGCGATAGTAGACAATGTTGGGAGTTAAATCTAAAAATGCAGATGCTTCTACGGTTTTTACCTGATATTTGAGATATAAATCTACAGCACGGCGTTCAATTGCGGGTTCGCTGGGACTGTGAATTAAATTAAATGCGTAGGGGCCGTGGGGTAAGGCTTGTTGAATTTTTTTAATGGCTGCTTCCAAACGGTCTGGACTTAAACCACCTGCGCCAAAAGAACTTAAAATTTGCGCTTTTCCTAATGCAATGACCATTTCTTCGGAAGCAATTCCGCCAGCCATTGCACCAGTAGCGTAGGCATATTTGACATTATGAAAGGAGAGGAAATTAGGATCGCCTAATTGTTGAATTCTGACTGGTGCTGCAAATGTTAACAGTTCTACTTGTGCTGTACCATTTTCAGCAGTAGATAAATACCCCTCGTTAGTGACACCGATTTTTCCGGCAACTTTCACGACGTAGCAAGGTTTATCTAATACCATCAATTTATTTTTGATGGTTTGTTGGTCGAAAGATATAGATTCTAATGAACCTTTCCAAATTTGGTTTTGAGTCGGAAACCAGGGGGAGAAGTTCAGGCCGTTATCGTGTTTACTTAGTACCGTATCTACGGTTGTCACAGCAGTTATCCCTCGAATTATAAGCGTGAAAAAAAGAAGAGGATGGAATGTTATGTGGGCTGAAAGATTTATTTTTCAACGCAAAGGTACGCTGAGGTTAATATGAGGAGGGGAAAGAAGGAGATTTTTGTTTTATCCTTGAAGTTTTCCCCAATTGAAAGATAGACTATTTGGATTCTTCGTCGAGTAAGTTTTGGGCGCAGGCTAATTGGAGTTGGATGATTTCACTCATTTGCTTGCTAAATTCTTGTCTGGCTTGTAGGAAGGCTGTGTGTGCTTTAGTTATCTTGGAGTTGTTAGCGTTGAGTTTTTGATACTGAGATTTATTTAAATCTGACATCTGGATGATTCTACGAAGTTTGCGAGTTGTGGTTGGAGGAGAAAATGTAGGTTGTGGGGTTGTTTGTTCAATTGCAATTGACTCAGAAGATTTTACTTCTTCTTTAAATTCAAAAACGTTATTAATGATATTTTTCAGTGCAACTTTTTCCGGCTGGATAGGGGGGGATGGGATGTGATTGGGATTACTTGTTTGTGAAAAGATTTCGTTGGGAGTTTCTAATGAAAATTCGGGTAAAATTTGAGACTGGGTTTGGGAGCGATCGCCTTTACATTTCTCAACTAAATCCCCAAATATTTGGCGATTATCTTCTGTCAAAATACTATCAGTAATTGAGCGCCCACCCAAAGTTACAGTCCTCAGAGTTGCCTTACTTTTGTTGGTAGTTTGGGCAACACTATACAGTGGTGATAAATCCACATCCACGCGATGACTAACCAGTTTTGCCAGTGCTTTGACAAAGGAACTATGGTCATCCATACCTCTCCGATTTAGAGATACTGTAATGTGTTCTTTACCTTGAAGAATTTTATCAATCCAGCGAGAACAGACATTACCAGCGCCAGCTTCAATGAATATTTTGGCACCATCACCATAGAGGCGATTAACTAACCTGGGGAAGTCTAATTGTTGAGAAAGACCTGTAGCAATACTACGAGCAATTTCGCCACTCTCTAGCTTAATTGGTTGATATTCAGCAGCAGAATAAAATACAATGCCAGGAATATTTTGTGATGGTAATGTGTTTAATTTCACCAATTCATCATATTCAGAACGCATTGTTTCGCAGTGAATCACATGGTCGAAGGGAGCCGCGAAAGCATTACAAACCAAGGTTTTAATGACTCGCTGACAGGCCGCTGGTTCGCCAGCAATTAATACTTCCTCCGGTGTATTAATCTGAGTTAAGTAAACATGTTGTTCATTTTTTAGACATTCCCTTACTTGGTCTGGGCTAGCCATTAAAACATAGTTACCCCAAAGATTATTGTCATCAGCAGAGGAAATTTTTGGTAGTCTCCAATACTCACGCACTGCATTTTTCGGCCCGGATAATCTATCGCCAAATAAAGCTGAGGAGTTGAAGCTGCTACTACCTTCATAAAAATTGCTCCAAACTCCCTGAGCAACCATCATGCTTGTTTCACCCAAGCTATACCCAAAAACATATTTAGGTTTAACTTGAAAATCATCGCGAATAATGGTAGTGATTAATCGAGTGCAAAACATTTCGGCTTCAAACATTGCCAGAGAATTATCTAGCAATCGTTTTTCTAGTGTTTCTAGTTCCCTAGTAGTTAATTTCTTCAAACTTCTAGGAAAAACTAGCGGTTCGACATCAGCAGCACGTTTGTAAATACTTTTCACCATTAAGTCGTTATAGACTCTGGGAAATAAGCGAAACAACGTGCGACCAATGCCAAGATAAGAATTGACTGCTGCCGGATAAATGTAAGCAATTTCACCTTGTTTGCCCAGTGGATTAGATGTGAAATAACTACCTAAAGGTGTCTGCCAATCTCCTTTGCCTTCAAAAGCATTATTTATACCTTTACGCGCAGATTCGATTTCTTTGAGTAATTCTTTTTGGTTGCGTCCGGTAATTGATAGGACATATTTTGCCGCCGATTGTTTTTGAAAGTTTTCAAAATATTGACTAGCAATTGCTTTTAAAGAAACAGAATTTTCAATGGCTTTTTGGAAGTTATCCAAAGCTGCAAATAAACTTGAGCTATCATCAGCCGGGATGGGGAAAAGACAAAAAGGTTTTTCCTGTAAATACCTGCTGCTGCGTTCTTCTTGAGTGCCTTCTTCTGATAAAATCACATGGGCGAAACTGCCATCACAGCCAATACTATTAAGTGCCGAAACCCTCGATTTAGCGTTTTTCCCTAAAAACCAAGGTCTTGATTCTGTAGCCACATAGAAAGGACTGCCTTCCCATACTTGCGGCGTTTTCACACCAGACCAGTTGGGAGTTCCGGGTATGTACCTGTGATATAAACAAAGAGCATTTTTAATCAAGCTGGCAATTCCCGAAGCCACGTAGGTGTGACCGATATTGGCTTTGACGCTACCAATGGCACAGTGCAACCCATCTCCCACTGGCGGGTAAGCTTGCAGCAAACCTGTGATTTCCGCTGCATCTTCCTGGGAAATACCACTACCGCAAACTTCCAGATAGTTCACCTCTGTGGGTTGGATACCTGCAATATCGAAAGCTTGTTTGCAGACTTGGCTGATGGTTTCGCCGTCTACTGTGGTGGAATTAGCTTGTCCGATGCTAACGGCGTCAAGAACTGCATAGATGCGTTCCGCATTTTCTAGGGCGGTGTCATGGCGTTTGAGAACCACTGCACCCGCACCTTCGCCTACCGTCCAGCCGTCTGCGTTTTGGTCATAACTCAAGGTATTGATACCCGTATTCACCTTAGCCATTTGGCTTCGCAGTAAGACGTTTTCGACACCGCCAGCCAAGTCAACTGCACCAACAACCACAGCTTCAACTTCTCCCGCAGCTAGTAGCATTTGTGCGACTTCTAAAGCTTTGAGGGCAGAATTTTCGCCAGCTGTCATGGTAAATGCTGGGCCGGTGAAGTTCCACAAAGCAGAAATACGACTTGCCATAATGTTGGCGATGTGGCTGACATATTCGCCAATTTCTACGGGATGATGAAGGCTATCTTTGACGATGCTTTCCAGTTGAGTTTGCTCTTCTGTAGGTAAAGAAATTTCTTGAGTGAGTAAGCCTTCCTTAACCTGCCAAGGCAAATTCCATCTTTGCTGTAGTTGGTGTACAGACAACTCTGTTTCAGCAGCAATGATAACTGCGACGTTGCTACCTTCTGGGATTTTCGCATCTTTTAAGGCGCGATCGCTCACTTTTAGAAGTAGCAATTGCTGTGGATTTAATTTATCTACTTCATTCGGTGGAATTTTACACGCTAATGTATCGATTTCAAAATCTTGAATGTACGCCCCTACTGGTGCTTTACCTTCTGGCAAATTATATTCTTTGAGTAAATTTTCTTGGTTTTCTATACCATGCCATCTTTGCGGCGGTAACGAAACAAAATGCTGAGTGCCATCGTAAATTGAACGTTCAAAAGCATCTAAGCCATTACAGTTGCCGAAAAAGGCATCCATGCCGACAATGGCAAGTTTAGAAGAAGACGCGGAGACGGGGTGACGCGGGGACGCGGAAAGGGAAGAAGACGCGGAGATGGGGAGACGCGGGGACGCGGAGAAAGAAGTTTCTGTGTCCTCATCTTTTTGTGTCCCTGCATTCTCTTTCCCCGTGTCTCCGTGTCCCCGTGTCCCTGTGTCCTCTTCCACTTGTTCTAAAATCAGATGAGAATTAGTACCGCCAAAACCAAAAGCACTGATAGCAGCCCGTTTTATTGAAGCGTTGTTATTAGGCCATGCTGTAGCAGTTTTAACAATTTTGTCGGGAGAGATTTTACTGTTTTCTGTAGCTATGGGTTCGTTAACATTCAAAGTCGGTGGAATCACACCGTTGGACATACTCAAGATTACTTTGGTCAAGCCAACCATACCAGCCGCAGTTAATAAATGACCGGTATTTGCTTTAGCAGAACCTATTAATGGTGCGGCCTGATGTTGACCAAAAAATGTTTCGATAGAATTGAATTCTGTTGTGTCTCCTAACAATGTGCCGGTGGCATGACACTCTAAATAATCGATACTTTGAGGATTAATTTTGGCTTCATTATAAGCTCTCTCAAAAGCGAGAATTTGTCCTTTAGGATTGGGGCTGAGTAGATGCTTTCCTTTGCCATCATTTGATAACCCATTTCCACAGACGGTAGCAAGAATTTTATCGCCATCTCTCACAGCATCAGAATATCTCTTGAGCATCACTATGCCAACACCATCGGCGGGAATTAGACCTCTCGATGATTTATCTAAGGGACGGCTAAGACCGTTTTCTGGAAATCCTTGTACGCCAGAAAATAACATCCGTACAAATAGGGAATCTGCGCTGCTGATGGCTCCGGCTAACATTACGTCGGCTTTGTGCGATCGCAAATAATGAGAAGCCAGTTTAATGGCATAAAATGATGAAGAACAAGCAGCATCAAGACATAAGTTAATGCGAGATAATGATAAGGCTTGAGCGATTATTGCCGCTGGTAAGCCGGAAATCATTGCATTATATAATGATGCTTGATTAGCGGTTGGTAGAGTGGGTAAATCTAAATTTGGAAGTTGTAAAAGTTCTTTGAGGGCAGGTGTAATAGTTTTTTGATAGATGGGAGAAAATAATTGATTGGAAAGTTTTGTTGGGAATGAAAGGTTTCCCAAAATTACACCGCATTTAGAGAGAATGCTTTGATTTCCCCAATAACCACTTTGAAGAATTGCTTGTTTGGCGGCATACAACGACCATTTGAAGGTGTTATCTAAATTTGCAAGTAATTCTGGTGGTAAATTGTAGCCGGAGGGGTCAAATTCAAAGTTGCGGATGTATCCACCTTTGAGGGAATAGGTTTTATCTGGTGTACCTTTGAGTGGATGGTGAAAAATTTCTGGGTCTATTCCAATTTCTTCGATGGTTGCAGAGGAGGTGGAGTCTTTTTCATTGATGATATTTTGCCAGAATTCTTCGGGGTTTTTCGCATCGGGGAATAGACATGACAATGCGATAATGGCGATTTTTTCCATTATTTTATCCTCAAGGTTTGGGTATTAGGCTACGGATAACGAGCAGACGGTAGGATTTACGCTGTTCCCCAAACTTGAAAGTTCACGCACAGATGCAGAGGCGTAGAGGAGGAGAGTAATACCAATTGAAAAAAGAATTCTAAAGATGGATTTCCAGAATCGAGATGCACAAAGCAATTCTCAATCCAAAATCTAAAATCTAAAATCCAAAATGGTATTAGCTTCTGAGGAGTTTCATTGACCAAATGATGGCTCTGGCTCCCAGGAGGCGGGAGTAGATTTGACCTTGTTGGTTGTGGATGATAATGTCGGCGATGGCGCTACTGGGGGTTTTGGATTTGACTTCGCAGGAGACGTAGAAGGGTTCGTTTTGTGGTGTGGCTGCAAATTGTTCGTATTTTTCCACTTGTCCGGGTAAGCAACCTTCTTGATGAAAGTGTTGTGTCCAAATCCAAAGTGCGTGCATACTCAAATCAGTTGTATATGGGTTCACCCATTGGACTGGAAATTGTCCTTGTTGTTCGCGTGAAATTTGTTGCCAGAGGCATTGTGTAGTAACTTTTTCTGGCGTGATGTTGAGAACTTTTTGGATTTCTTGAAATGCTTTGCCATGAAATAATGTCGCTTCTCCATTTTGATAAAAAGATTTACCAGTGAGAGTGATGATATTATCCTGCTCTACATTCGCTGCATCATAAATGGGGGCAGTGGGTATTTCTAGTAAGAGTTTAATTTGGGCACTAAAATGATAAAATGTTTTGCCAGCAGAATTTTGACTCGATATTTTCGTATTGAATGTAATTTGTTGACCATTGGTTTTTGAAATTTCTTGGACATCTACAATATATTCAGATGCTAGAGTTTCATTAAAAGTAATTCCTTTCAAAATTTTGAAGTCTTGAGCGGCAAAAAATCTATATCCTGGATAAAGTTGTTCGCAATAATCAATCATCCATGAAAGAGCGCATGTGGCCGGTAATACTGGAGAACCAGCGATTACATGATCCAATAAAAATGGATTTTCTTCTAATGTCATGCGGCGGCGCAAACGATAGCTGCGGAGTTCGGAATCTAACTCTCTAGCTAAAGGTACTAAGGGGCTACCAATGACCACTTGTGTATTATCTTGATAGGCGGGATGCAATTCGTTGACTAACATTTTTGTCCCGGCTTCTACGGGAATCACTTCAATTCCGCGTTCAATAAAAGCTTTTTTCAGTTCTGGTGATACCATGCCACTGTCCCAAGCTCCCCAGTTAATTGCTACTACGTGACATGAGGGATATTGTTGTTTGAAAATATGGGCTGATTTATTGAGTATTTCATTGGCGATCGCATAATCGGATTGACCAATATTTCCATAAAATCCTGTTACAGAAGAAAACAAAACTAAATGCTGAAGTTCATTAGGATTAATACAGCCCAAGAGGTTTTCTAATCCCTGAACTTTGGCGGTATAAACTTTTTCAAAATCCTCTTCTGTTTTCTTTTCAATTAATTTATCGGCTAAATTTCCAGCACCATGTATAATGCCTGTAATTGACCCAACATTAGCCAGTTTTTCTTGTAAAGCCTGTGTATCTGTAACATCAACGCTAATATATTCGGCTTTAGCTCCTGTCTTTTCAATTGCCGCTAGAGTGTTTTTAATTTCCCGGCTGGAGACAATTTTGTTATATATTTTTTGCACATTCATGGGTGTGGGTTTCTCGCCTTGGGCAAGAAGATTTTCCATGATGCGTTTTTTCAATGCTGCTTCTTCACAACCTTGGGCAAAATCTGGCTCGGTTTCTAATAGTTGAGAGCGACCAAGGAGGATAAATTTACAGGGTTGTTGTTCGGCTAATTTGATAGTACACTCAGCCGTAATCCCTTTTGCACCGCCGCTAACGACAAAAACAGATGATGGACTAAGCTGGGCTATTTTGCTCATAAATCCTCGTAAAAAAATGTATAAATTTGTTTTTTTGTTATACGAACCGCAAAGAACGCATTCGCGCAGCGTCTCGTCAGAGAAGGACGCAAAGTAAGAGAAGTAGTCAATATTCTAGAAAAAACATAAGCAGTCCTAAAAGATTTGTGATATTCTCTGTTTGTTTCTTTTCTTTGCGCTCTTTGCGTCCTTGGCGGTTCGTTAAAAACAGTAATCTTCACAACTCAAATAGGACTGCTATAAAAGACTTGATTAACCTACCTTTGGATTGGCAATTAAAGTGACTCGTCCTTGCGAACCATACCCAACTTCACCGATATAAAGATTGGGGTCGTGAAGTTCGGCGATAATGTGGTTTACTGATTGTTGGGGGTCGATTGTGGGACTTAAATCGATGGCCCGTGTAAAGACTTTTGGCCATTCCCATCTCAGGGTTTTGGTTAATCCAAATAAACCAGCGCCGATCGCTCCAAACTTAACTTTGTAATCTAAACCGAAAGCACCATCTAAATGAGCGACTGTGCAAAAACAACTACGTCCATGTTGTGCGGCTTCGGTGAGGGAGGGTTTCAGGTGTTTCGCCATCAAAAATACGTGCTTGACGATCGCCTTTTCCTGTTCGATGTAGGGAATTGTTCCGGTGTTATTGGTTGCGAAAACAGGATGTAAATGGATGAAAGCCCCAACCTTACCGCAGTGAGTAGCGATCGCTTGTAGTTGTTGTTGCAGATGTTCTTCGCTCAAGTTTGCCAAGGTGACGCGGGTTACTCCTGCGGGTAAGGGCGATTGTTGGGGAATCAAGGATTGGGGGAAACTGATAACTACTACTTTCGAGCCTTCGGTGATTAGGGATTCGGTTAATTTGGAGGTGGTGAGGGAACCATCATCGGTAATTAAAGTGATGTATCCCTCTGGTAACGTGAAATCCAAGCGATCGGGTTTTGGTAGGCTTCTGAGTTTGGCGGGATAGCGCTGGATACTAGACTCTAATTCCGGTGGCTGCTGGACAAACTCAGACTCATACTTTTTTTTTTCACCTCCAGCTAGCTGCTGTAGGTAGTTAACTATTTGACCGATGGTGCGGAGTTCTCCCAAATCCTCGATATTCGGTTTGGGTAAGTTGGGGTACATTTCCTGCATCGCCCCTAAGATTTCTACCCGTTTGATGGAGTCAATCCCCAAGTCGGCTTCCATGTCCATTTCTAGTTCCAGCATCTCCACCGGATAACCGGTTTTATCGCTGGTGATGGCTAGTAGGGTTTGAGCTAAGTCGGGAAATTCATTAGTAGTTGCGGCTGCGGGTTGTGCTTCTGGTTGGGGAGTGAATGCAACGACTACGCTCACTTCCGGTGTTACTTCTGCTGGAGTTTCTACTACTTGTTGTACTTCCGGCGCTGGAGTTTCAACTGGTTGTTGTACTTCATTAATTACAACTTCTACAGAAACGCTTTTAGCAGCAAAGGATTGCAGATATTCTACAACTTGACCGATGGTGCGTTTTTCCGCCAGTTCTTCTAAGTTGGGCTTGGGTAAGTTGGGATACATTTCCTGTAATGCTCCCAAGATTTCCACCCGTTTGATGGAATCAATTCCCAAGTCTGCTTCCATGTCCATATCCATTTCCAGCATTTCCACCGGGTAGCCGGTTTTATCGCTGGTGATGGCTAGGAGGTTTTTATCCAAGTCAACAATATCAATCGTTGCATTGGTGACTGGGGATTGGGAAGTGGGAATTACAGGGGTTTCGACTACAGGCTGTACTATTTGAGGAATTACAGGGGTTTCGACTACAGGCTGTACTATTTGAGGAATTACAGGGGTTTCGACTACAGGCTGTACTAGTTGGGGGAGTACAGGGGTTTCGACTACAGGCTCTACCACCTTGGGAGCGGGGAGCGGTGCTTGGATATGTGTTGAGCCGTTGCCATTTTTGACTACTGGCTCAGTTACAGGTGAAGGTAAAGCTTCTACTATCTTGGTGGTAGGGGGTACTGGTGCTTCTTCGGTGACGGTTGTTTGGGTGGTGAAGGGGATGAAATGATTTCCTACACCGTTGCTGAGTTTCTCTGTAAGTTGAGTTGCTCCATCTTCTGAGATGATTTGAGAATACTCTTGCTGTATCAGTTGGAAAAAGTTTTTTGTATACTCCAGCTGCTCTTGGAGATATTGCTCGTGGATGCGTAGGGTTTCACCTTGTTGGGAGTGAAACTGCATCATGCTGCGTTCCAAGCTTTCCATGACAACTTGCTTCAGCTTGGTGGTTTCGGCTGTGGATTTACTTTCACCCAAGAGCGCATTTTGTTGCTGCATCAGTTGGAAGAACGCTTTGGCGTATTCCATTTGATGGTTGAGGTAAGCTCCGTGAACTTGTAAATTCTCAGATTGGTTTTGCTGGAACTGTGTCAGGAGATATTCTAAACTTTCTAAAAGTTGTTGGTAATTTGTAAGTTTTTCGGGTGTTGGTTGCATCTTAGATTCCTGGGCTGGTTGACTTAAAAGGGTCACAGGACTCATTTGCTGCTCTGGTTGGGTAGCGATATGAGAAGTCACACCGTTCATTGATGGGGTAGCGATAGGGGGTGTTTTTTTATGTCCGTTAGTCTCTGTGGAAGAAGACGCGGAGACGGGGAGACGCGGTGACGCGGGGAGGGAAGAAGACGCGGAGATGGGGAGACGCGGTGATGCGGGGAGGGAAGAAGACGCAAAGACAGGGAGACGCGGTGACGCGGAGAGATTTTGAGAAATATCTTCGCTGTGTCGTGGTGTCTCTACATTCTCTTTCCCCGCGTCCCCGTGTCCCCGCGTCCCCGCGTCCTTCACTTTGTGGCCGTTTTGCAAAGCTTGGGCGAAGGCGTTTTTGGTTTTTTCGGATCTGTAGTTGATGCCGTTTAAACGTACATTTATAGCTTTCTTCTGTTCGATCGCAGGTATGGTTTGGGGAACTTGGTAGGGGTCGAGGTTGCTCAAAGCCATACCGATTACCCGCAACTGCACAACTGCTTCCCGCAAGGAGCGATCGCTATTTTTTTGAGTACTAGGGTTCAAAGTTACGGTAAGATGGGGGCGATCGCCAAGAATTTCTTTGACTAAGTTGGTCAAAATTCTCCTCGGCCCGAATTCCACGAAGCAAGTACCGCCTGCTGCATAGATGCTTTCAATTTCTTGCTTGAACAGCACGGAATTTGAAAGGTGCGTTTCGAGGATTTTTTGAATCGCTTGCGGTTCTTTGGGATACTGTTTGCCAGTAACATTGCTGTAAACCGGAATTTTGGGATTCTCGAATTTAACGGACTTAGTAGCGATCGCAAATGATTTTTGAGCAAAGGCAATCAACGGTGTGTGGAATGCTGCCGATACGGGCAACAATACAGCCGTATATCCTTTGTCTTGTAAAGCCTGACGCACTTTAGCGATTTCTGCGGTGGGCCCGGCTAAGACATATTGATTTGGCGAATTTTGATTGGCGATCGCAACTTGCGGAAAATGTCTCAGCACTGCTTCCACTTTGCTGATGTCTTCTTTGACAGCCAGCATACTACCTGCATCATGGTCTGGATCTTCCGGTGCGGCCATTGCTTGACCCCTAGCTTTCACCAAAAATAGGTAATCTTCGGTGGTCAAAACTCCCGCAGCCCACAAGGCGGTGATTTCTCCAAAGCTATGACCGGCAACAAAATCAGACCTAAATCCAGCTTGTTGCAGTATGGTGTACATCCCTGCACTCAACACCCCGATGGCTGGTTGAGCGTATTCTGTGCGTTGTAGGGCGGCAATTTGGGCATTTTTCTCTGCCTCTTCAAACACTGGATGGGGAAAAACGATTTCCGATAGCGGCTGCAAGTTATCTTTGAGCAACAAGCCATCCATATAGCCATGTAAACGCTGCATGACTGGGAAATTCATCGCTAATTCCCGTCCCATTTCCAAGTATTGGGAACCTTGACCGGAAAATAAGGCGACAACTTTTCCACCCAATTCCATACCAGAAGCCCGGTAATAAATCCCTTGGGGATGTTCCCAAGCTGTTGCTGACCCTTTGTTTTTCAGCCAGTCAATGCTAACTTGCAGTAATTTGCAAGTTTCTTCGAGGTTCTGTGCCACAAATCCAAATCTGGCAGCAGCAAGGGGAATTTCTAGAGATTTACACTCATTGACTAATTTTGTATAATGTGCTTTTGCTTCTGGTGAACGTAATTTCGCTAACAAATCTTCAGATTTAGCCAGCAATTGGGAAGGGTTAGCAGCAAACACCAGCACTTCATTCGCGCCACTGTGTAGGCGGTAGGCGTGATTTTGGTCGGCTTGATATTCTTCTAAAACAACGTGGTAGTTAGTACCGCCAAAACCGAAGGAACTCACACCTGCGCGTCTTGGCGCTTCGCCTTCAGCACGAATCCAAGGTCTAGTTTCGGTATTCAAATAAAAGGCGGAATTTTTAATATTCAGTTTGGGGTTCGGCTCGGTAATATTAATTGTCGGCGGTAATACTTTGTGATGTAGCGCCAAAGCCGTTTTAATCAAACTCGCCGCACCCGCAGCCGCTTTGGTGTGTCCGATTTGGGATTTGACGCTACCCAAGGCGATATGCTGCTTTTTAGAATCGTGCAGACCAAAGAAATCACTCAAAGAACCAAATTCTGTGGGGTCTCCAGCCATTGTGCCAGTACCGTGTGCTTCCATCAAGCCAACGGTGGCGGGAGAAAACCCTGCATCTTCATAAGCACGTTCTAAGGCTTTGACTTGGCCTTCCTTGCGGGGAGCATAAATACTCTTGTAGCGTCCATCGCTGGAGGTACCAATGCCTTTGATAACTGCATAGATTTTATCGTTGTCCCGTTCTGCATCTTCCAGACGTTTGAGGACAATCATGCAGATACCTTCACCCAGCATCATCCCGTCGGATTTAGCATCGAAAGGTTTGACATTTTCGCTGGGAGAAACCGCTGGGGTTTTGCTGAAAGATATATAAGCCATGATGGTGTTGTCGGTGTCAACGCCACCAGTCAGCATCATGTCAGAACGATATTCCACTAGTTCGCTAATTGCCATTTTTAAAGCACCGAAGGAACTAGCACAAGCGGCGTCAACTACACAATTAAGTCCGCCAAAGTTGAGACGATTAGCAATTCTCCCGGCGACGACGTTAGCCAACATTCCGGGGAAGGCGTTTTCGTCCCATTTCACATAGGCACTTTTGATTTTTTCAACGATTTTTTGTGTATCTTCGTCAGATAAACCGCTACTTTTTAGCGCTTTTTCCCAAATGGGATATTCTAACCTAGCAGAAAGTGGCATTCCTAACTGCTTGGCCATGGCTACGCCTAAAATTACCCCCACCATTTCGCGGTTAAATTCCTGTTGTTCGCCATAACCAGCATCTTCCATCGCTTCTTTGGCAACCACTAAACTTAATAGTTGCGATACATCTGTAACTTCTAAAATGCTTGGTGGAATCCCAAATTCCATCGGGTTAAAATCTACCTCTGGAATAAAGCCGCCTCTTTTACAATAAGTTTTATCTTCAGGTGTTCTCGGATTTGGATCGTAATAATCTTCGACACTCCAGTGGCTAGAAGGAACATCAGTAATACAATCAATTTTATTTACTATATTTTGCCAATATTCCCGTAAATTTCTGGCTTGAGGTAATAGAGAAGCCATGCCCACAATGGCGATAGGATTGTGTTGTAATTGTCTGTTAAGTTTGTTGATCGACACTGATTTTCCTGAACTCATCTTTTTTTCCTCTATAGACCTAATTACAGCCTGTTCGCAATTGTTAATCAGGCTCTCTAACTCTGCTAAGGCAGTATCAATTGAATGAGCAGACATAGGGCATAGTGAGTACTGTGGATTGTGTAGATACAGTAATTTCTGTTGCCTACTAATTAATCAAAATCTTTGTTGTCAGCAATTAGCTTTCTTATAGTTTGGATAATTACTTATTCTTAAAATCTCTCCGCGTCCCTGCGTCTTTGCGTCAGTCTTAATAATAAGTTTTCAACCAAACATAATATTATCTGCGCTAATTGCTGTTCTCCCAATCAACACCACACGACATACTGCCCTAATAAAGCCTTAGGTTTACAGGCAATTTTGGCACACAGCGTAGGCGTAGCCCGTCGTAGACATCGTGTAAAAATGTTATGCAACGCTTGATTCTTGAAATTGTAGCGACCAACAAATTTTGGATTTGAGATTTGGGATTTAAGATTTGCTATTTGAGATTTCTTCTACCAAAAACAAGTCAGCCATAAACCCAAAAAATAATCCAAAATCAAAATTTAAAATCTCAGCGATGTATTCCACCGAACAGTAGAAACTCAACAGTAGCTAAAAGAACAGAAACGCTTTTTTCGTCAGCAATAGTTTGATTTTCAAGCCTAACCACAACAATGTAGCTGGTATTAAAAAAGAACTCAGAATTCAGCAAGGGATTTCCAGGTGAAAAAATATTCCATAGAAGACTGTTCGCTGCTGACTGTTGACGGTTCACAGTCAACGCATCAACTGGAATAATTTATTTTTTGGACTTCCCCAATGCTATGGATTCAGACCCTCGCGGACTCGCTCTCAGGGAAGCCATACCGCAGGCTTTACCCTACGCCATCCGCCAGTTGCACTCCAATTGAATTGGAGAATTCTGACTTCTGAATTCTTTCTTGTTAATGACAGCGTTCTGTGTCTTGATAAATGTCATAGCCAGTTTCAACGTCCAGGATAATACATGTTATGGGATTCGACCTAGAAAAGTTGACAAGTTCGTTACAAAAAACATCACCTTCAATCTCAATTTATGCAATGTGAAAAACTAATTAAAGGTTAGTAAGGTGATGACCAAGCAGTTTGATTTAGTTATTTTTACCTTCAAAATCTTAATTAAATAACTAATTTACCTCACAGCTTTTAAGCATTGAATTAATAAAAACAATAACATGCTTTATAG
>NZ_JACKZU010000125.1:0-20941 GCF_014222165.1 Nostoc sp. 2RC | reverse complement strand
GTTTGTATCAACCTTAAGTGGACGCTACCACATTTTCATGCTTGGCGGTGAAATTTTTTTCATTGGGACTGCCTTCTGAATTGGAAGTGCCTAAGTCTGTGCAGTTGCTATAAAACTGCTTATTTTTCAATAATTTAAAAAGCCCGTGACGAGGATTGAACTCGTGACCTCACCCTTACCAAGGGTGTTCAAAATAACTGATTATCAAGGCTTTGAGCGATTAGCATAGTTGGGTTATGCAAGAACTATGCAACTTAGAGAATGTACGAGATTGGTAAGTCGTCGTCTAGAGTACCCAAGATTACCCCACGCAACAACAATGGCGGAATCATAATTAGGTTTCAATACCAAGGGAAGCCATACTCTGTCTCTCCTGGTGGTAAATAACGTAAGTTCAACAACATCAGAGCCATGCCACTGAGCATCAACGATGGTAATAATATTGTTGGGTAAAATTCCTTGTACTTGTGTGCCTTTTGTCAGATTCTCAAGCCTAACAACCATGTTGAAGTGTTTCCCTTGTGGCAGATTTTTCTAGCAATAAATTTCTACAGCTTTTAATAGCCAGGTATTGCTTGTTACGACCATAAGAGAAACTAAGATCATTATAAGTCAGTATATTTGCTGTTTTTGTCCTTGATAGCTGTAAATTTCATAAGGATGAGATTACTGCTGTATCAACGCTTGAATTAGGCGATCGCATTCTAACTACTGTGGGCGTTGAAGTGTGCTGTTGTAGAAATGGACTAAGCCGTGCGATCGCAATATCTCAAATATGTTGACTGGTTATTTTAAAACCAAAAGTTTAATCCAGCTTCCCAACGCCCAATTCGAGATCGGCTTTTCATCCTGCCATCTGTGTGCGGGTTGTACTCATTAACAATGTAGGCTACTAATACCATCTCTAAATTCTTGAGAGTCAGGCAAGCATCTTTATCAACGTTGTCTGGTCGTTTTTGAACATTTGAGCCTGTATATCCAGGAAGAATATTTAATACTTTAGAATTTACGCATTGACAGAAAAGCCAAAATGACAGGTATAGTTTTCAAGAGTTTTAGTTAGATTTTTGAATGATATTTTGGCGATCGCCAGCAATCCAAAGTGACATCCAAACTCCTGAAACAACGTATTTACGTTAATCCACAAGATGGTTCTTTTGTACAGTGCGTAAGTTCTACTTACATCTAAATTACTACCTTCAACTTCCAACTCTCGACCATCGCGGGTTATGTGGGTGAGTTTTTCTCCTGAGTAACCAGGACTACGTGCCTTATCTTTTGTTTCTTTTTCCTCAATATGTTTATCTAGAATTCTATAAATTGACTGGTGACTAGGATACTCACCTTTTTTTAGACCTTCTACCTTAGCTTTACCTTTAACTTACGACTAATAATTTATGAAACAGTTATTGAGAGATGTTTTTCCTAAAAATAAACAAAACCTTTGCCTAGCAAGTGTCTTACCTTTTAAACAACAACATTAATTTGTTAAATAACGACATTTAATTTGTGAATGTACACAGGTCAGAGGCGCGAAGAAGCACTTTTGCAAGAAGCTTCATGAGTTGCACCCACAAGAAAAAATGAAAATTTCTTTTGCCTACTCCTACTCCCTATTTTGAAGCTAGAGTTTTATTGCTCATTAGTTATATATTCCCTTGTCCCCTTGTTTCTCCATATCTTTATTCAGCCCTCTTGAATAGCACACTGATTTATGTTGGTTGATTGTAAGATTGGACTTGATATCAATATAGTAATTGTTCTATTAGCTGTATGAGAGTCGAGACCAGATTTTAAAAGTTGATATATTAATATCCTTCTATTTTGAATTACGTAAGTTTTACTTTGAACAGCAAGGTATTTGGAAACAATTTCTGCTACTTCTAAACCTACATAGCCACTATAACGCGATAAATTAGGAAGGTTAATAAATCCAATTAACATTAATTTTTTTGCGAAGTTGACATAAGTTTTATCTAAATCAAAATCAGTTTTTCTAGTTATGTCTGTAATTTATTGTATTCGTCACAGTAGGACTTACGCAACAACTCTGTGAAATTCTGATTTCTCCGTGTCCTCTGCGGTAGCCTGCGGCAAGCCGCTCCGCGTCTACGATTTTTCATTAAGAGTGCGTAAGTCCCATACAGTTCAAATAAGCTTGTTTTTCTTGCCGCTCAGTTCCCTGGCTTCACGAGTAAGTTCGCAAATCAAATCGGATTGCTCTATATGAATCCTGTAGCTCACCAAAAGTTGTGAAATAGCGATTCACAAAGCTAGACAGCACATGGGTTGAGGAGCATATATCTACGGCATTCTTTTTTCAAATTGGTATTACTTAAGTAAAATTTATTACTTATATAAATAAAAATTATTAGTTTGCACTTGAAAAAGTATTGCTTGTTTGTAACAAAGTTTGTTATATTTCTTTACATAAGTAAACAAAAATTTAAAAAATGTGTGAAACTACTCTAAAGCAATGGCTGTCATACCAAATTCTCCAAAGTCAAGCAGCAGATTCAAACTTCAAAGGCTAGATTTTGCTGAAACTTCTCAATGTGTGAATTTTGAATAGGTATTACTTAGCTGCACCTTGGTGAGTATGCAACTCTAAACCAAGTAAAGATTGTAGCTTTGGTAAAGCGATCGCAACTGCACTGATGTCATTGGTTAAGTGCCTTTGCTAGTCGCTAAACCTAACGAAGGACATTTCCAACGACTATCAATATGATAAGTGGAAGGCAGAAGGCTCCAAGGAAAAAGACTTATCCTGTCTAGTTTCTGGAGTTTGGGATTTGACATTTAATTCTGTCTACCTACTTAGTTAGATTTCCAGGTAAGAAATGAAGATTTGGAAGGCGGGCTGTATGGATGCTGATGAACTTCTCAAACGCTATTGTGCAGGAGAGAGAAATTTCACCCAGGTAAGCCTGCACTTGGTTAACCTCAGCGAGGTATGTCTAGCGGGAATAATTTTGGCTAGAGCTAACTTGGCAAATGCGAGTTTATCTCATGCCAACCTGCGCGGAGCAAATATGACTCAAGCAAATTTGACTGCGGTATCCCTCTGGAGAGCTGACCTGAGTGGAGCGAACCTGATTTGGGCAAACGTGAAGGCTGCTAACATGATTCGGGCAAATCTGAGTGGAGTGGATTTGCACAAGGGAAACCTTGTGAAAGCAGATTTACGGTTAGCAAATCTCTGTGACGCAGACCTGAGCGGTGCAAATTTGGCTGGAGCAGACTTGCGCTATGCCAATCTGAGCGGTGCAAATTTAGCTAGAGCAAACCTGAGTGGTGTCAATCTGACTGGGGCAAACTTGAGTAATGCAGACCTCAGTCACACCAATCTCGCCAAAGCTATGTTATTTAAAACCGATCTCAGTTACGTTGATTTCACAGAAATAGACCTGGCTCAAGTGGATTTGCATCAGTGCATTCTGAACGGAGTCACCTTACCGGAACGAAGCCTAATCAAGGTAGGTTAATCCGGCTGGGAATGGTAGGTAGTGGGGACAGTAAGTCGTTAGTACTGCCAATGCCCAAACTTAACGAGTAATTGTTTATTTTTACCAACCTAATTGCTAATGAGTGTCTCGAATTCCTTGTTGGAAGATTTGTGCCGAGTTCTACCGGATTTACAACCTCAAATCTATTTCAAGTCTTCGTTGACGGCTCTTTCTCATGCAATAGAAGACCTAGTACTGGTAGCAACAGATCAACCCCTAGTAATTGCCAATTTTCAGCAGGAGCGTTTTTATCGCCAGGAGATTCCTCGTTATGAAAAAATTGCTCTGCATACAGACCAAGTTTATGTATTAGCTGCACCAGAGAGCGACTTTGGTATGGTTTCAGTCCCTTATGCAACCATTCCTTTTGCTCCTGAAGACGAATTAGCTAGAGAATGGCATTTGATTGTAATTGGTCAGCTATATTCGGCGTGTTTGATTTGTCGAGAATACGCTTCACCTATAAATTCAGCGTCCATAGACCAAGCAAGGAAGTTTCAAGGAATTTGGACATTTGACCCCCATGTTTGTATTCAGGCCGCCCGCCTATTATTAGAGCGGATTCTCACTTATCGGCCAGAACTAGCCCCTAAAATCCAGCGAGCGCAAAGACGTTATCGACTGTTGAAGGAATCACAAGTCCAGATATCAGTAAATAACACATTAGCAATTGATTTTAGACTATTTGCCAATCGTTTAGTCAGATATCTACAAGCTAGTCAATACAAACAACTCAAAGCTTATCGCACCATAACTAGCAAAGAGCGCAAAGAGCGATCGATCAATGCCATCGCTACTGCTATTCGCCGCTCTTTGAATCCCGAAGAGATTTTAACTATTACTGTTAGAGAATTAGGTCAAGTTTTTAACCATTGTCGGTGTCTAGTTGATATTTATCAACCAGATAGTCAAAGACAGCCTATTATTTATGAATCAACAGCTCCAAGATTACCATCTTTAAAGGGGGAAGTTTGGACATTAGCAAGTCATCAGCTGTTTCAAACTGCTTTAATGCCAAGTCCAACTCCAGGTGAAAACCAATCGCAAACTGTAGTGATTGCTGATATCAACCAAGATTTTGGCTTACAGTCACATCCACAATTGAAAGCCCAATTGGTGCGCTGGCAAATCCGTGCTTGCTTGTTGGTATCGATTTGCTATCAAGGAACTTGGCTGGGAATGCTAGAACTACACAAACCAGAGGCTTATTTGTGGACAGAGGATGATGTAGCTTTAATAGAGGCCATCGCTACACAAGTTGGAGTTGCTTTAATGCAAGCACAGGCTTATGGCAACTTGAAAACTTTGAATCGTCAACTGGTAGACTTGGAACGCACCCAAAGTAATTTGATTGCGATCGTTGGTCATGAACTGCGTACTCCTTTATCCACCATCCGTGTTTGCTTAGAAAGTTTAATTACAGAACCAGAAATGCCGCTTGACTTACAGCAGACAATGTTACAAGCTGCTTTAGACGATGCCGATCGCTTACGCAAACTCATCCAAGATTTTATTACCTTGTCTCGCCTAGAGGGTGGATTAGTACGTTGGCAAATAGAGCCGATATCCCTTCAAGAATATCTAGATTTAGCCCTCAGTGGACTCGAATTGCGTCATAAATTACCTAAAATTGTTGTGGAATTGCCTCATTACTTACCACCAATCCAGGTAGATGGAGAAGGACTGATTGAAGTTTTAACAAAATTACTTGACAATGCCTGTAAATTTACTGATAAAAGTGGTCAAGTTACTATTCGTGCAGACTTATTAAATCCAGAAGAAGTTGACCAAGCCTTAGAAATATCTGCAAAAACATCTGTGTTAAAAGTTACTATTGCAGACACAGGTCGAGGTATTGAGCCGAGTCGGCTAGAAACTATCTTTGAGCGTTTTTATCAGGAAGAAGGATTTTTACAGCGCACTGTAGGTGGAGCCGGACTGGGTTTAGCAATTTGTCGTCGAATTATTGATAATTTAGGAGGGAAAATTTGGGCTGAGTCTCTAGGGAAAAATCAGGGTAGCAAGTTTCATTTTACC
This sequence comes from Nostoc sp. 2RC, assembly GCF_014222165.1. NCBI lineage: Bacteria > Bacillati > Cyanobacteriota > Cyanophyceae > Nostocales > Nostocaceae > Nostoc > Nostoc sp. 2RC. Next base: position 15,398 of record NZ_JACKZU010000125.1, on the reverse strand, counting down.
CTTCCAGTTGCAGTACCTATTTCTTAATCAAGACTTAATACCAATTTTGGATTTTAGATATTTCGATAGACTCAGTACAAGTTTGGAATTTTGAAAAAACCTTTGCTAAAAAGCTGTTTACAAAAATTTTAAACAATACTTTCTATACCAAATTGGTATAGAAATTTTAATAATAAGTTATTACCTAAATTTGATACAGTAATCCTATTTGATTTTTGAAGAAATTCCGTATACTTTAGTCTTTTATAACCCTATTGCCTATTTATTGCCTCTTGCCAGATTACTTCATTAATTAAATTTGACTGCTATATGTTACTTCATTTAACAGTTGTGTTCTCTGCATTTCTATAGTTAAATCAATTATGTCTTAACCACAGAAGCACAGAGAACACTGAATCAAGAGAAATTTTCAGATAGGGCGTAAACTTGGAATGTTTTATTTCACATTCTTGCAAGAGCAGCCACTTTGGTGATTTTATCTTTGTCAAGTTCGTTTAATTCATCAAGAGCTAACCAGCCCTCTTTGACTAACCTAGCAAACACAAAGATTAGTACGGAATATCTGTAGTCGTACTTCCCATCTATGTCATGTCTTCTTGCACTTAAAAAGTCATGTAAGCGCCACATATCATCAATTTCTGCGATCGCACTTGCTCTGTCACGAACTTCTTCGATCAAAGCACTGATTTCTCTTTCGTAGGCTCTTTTAAAAACTGTTTCAGCCAATTGTTTTTCTGCTGTAGACCACTCTGTGTCGCTCACTTGCATTATCAAACCTAGAATATTATCGTTCCAGTCATTTTATATTGAGTTGCATGTTTTACTCCACAATAGGGGAACGCCCTGCATTACAGAGCGTTCGCACCAATTTGTCACAATTTACTCAAATTGAGTATGTTTCTAACGAACTAAGTTTAATAGTTCTTTGGGAGATGCCAGCAAATCAATAGCTACAAAGAAAATTTTATTATCAGGAGTTAGCAGGAATCTCCAAGCCATATTCATACCCACAGCAGCACCAAACCAAGGAGTTTGGACTTTGCCGGTGACTTTCACTTGGGTAAAACCATCTTCAGCAGGTTCAACTACTCCTCTCTCTGGGATTAACTTGAGGTTTTGACAATCTTCTCTAAAAAACCGTAGGACACCTTCTTTACCAACTATCGGTCTCTGGAAGGGAGGTTGCAGGGCACCATCAGATGTGAATAATTCAATCAGTGCATCAAAATCGTTAGCGTTAAGGTTATTCATATAACTTAACACTATTGGGTTATCAACGCCTTCAATAGTGACTTGAGTTCGCTGTGATATCTCTTTAGGAACAACAACAGGCTCGGAAACTCTTTTTTGACCATCCAATTTATTTGGGTCAAATCCCATATCAACTACAGAATTACGCAAGACTGTAATTTGCTGACCTGCATCAAGTTCCCTAATTGCTTGCAGAACAGCAGCAGCATTAGCAGAGAGCTTATACCCTTGGGGAATTGGTGCAACAATCCCTTGATCCATCCATTTCCCTAACTGATACCAGAAACCTAGTTTGATGTTTGCAGACCAAACCGCGTATGTGCGGGTAATTGGCGTATCTGCTCGGTTTGCCAGATCGCACATCACTTGTGATTGCTCGGTAAAAGACATTTGCCGAATTTGATTCAATGTCCCCTCAGCAAATTGCATACTTGCAGCTCCAGGAGCCGCAATAGTGATTGTCTTGCCCATTTCCAGGTAAGCAAACCAAATTAGTGCAAGCTGATCTTCAGCACTGAGCTGATTAAATCTTGCTATTGTTGCAGGTACAACATCAGCCGCTAATGTGTTGGGAAAGATACCACGAGCTGAATCAATGGTAAATGGCATATTGCAGTTCTACCTTACTAGATTGGTAACTAAAAAAAGTTCAAACAAAAGTTTTTACAGGATGAAGCAGCACCTCATATATCCGAGAATATCACAAAACTTAACTAAAAGATACAAAAGTTTAAATGACAATCATAAATATAAGCCTACTCATGGCTAGAAGGTAATCCTGAAGGCTACTTGGAGAGTAAAAGATATCTGCGCTCCTTTGACATACGTGAGTAAGCTGTTCTGCATTTAAGTAGCACTGAGATTGTTGACTGTTAACCGTTAACTGTCAACAACCACGCTAGTTTATACTTTTTTAGCGCGCATTAGCTTAGAAGGCGATCGCACACCCCACACTCCACTAAACTGGAAAGTAAGATGTCGGGATAAGTCTATGAACGCTACAACAGTTGCCTTACCTTCTATCCTCAAATTGAAAATTGACTTGACTGACGAGCAATTTTTCCAAATGTGTCAGCAAAACCGCGATTATAGATTTGAGCGCACAGCATCAGGAGCGCTCAATTAGGCTGGTTAATCGACCTCAAAAACAAGCGCGTAGAAATTTATTGTCCAGGTAAAAATGTAGAAATCTTAAACAATCCCACTAGTTTATGCGGGGAAAATATCCTACCTGGATTTGTATTGAATTTACAGAATATACTTTAATTTTATAGATTAACAAATACATGCCGCATTTGAAAACGACTTTCTTCCCAAAGTGGTTGCAAAGCCTGTTTCGCAGCATTTAACTGAGCTTGGGAGAAACTAATTTTTCCGTTTTCTATTATCCAGATAAATGTCCGAGTTATTAAATCTGCTGGAAAACTATTTTCATATTTATTGTGATTTATTTTTGCTACTTGCTCCTCTAAACAATTAATTGCATATTTAAAATTATATTGCCTACAGTTATCAAGCATCTCTGTTTGTGTATTCTTCCATTGAACCGCAAGCAAATTTCTGATAATGTAGTCTATACCTATGATTGAGGAATCAGTATTGCGGATTAAATCTGTAAATGTTTGATAATAAGATTGTAAAAGTGTAGCCGGAATATTTGTTTTAGATATATGCAACCAAGACTGAATGTCGCGAAGGTAAGGTAATAAATCTTTAATTTCGTTAATTTGTTTAATTTCAAGGCGATCGCCTTTATAATTTATAATTTCAGCTAGTAATTCACTTTTAGATAGTTGAAATTTTTGTAAATAATAACTAATTACTTGGGGAATATATTTTTCTAATAACCAGTGCTTCGTATATCTAGCTGTCCAGGTTCCTTTTACTCCGATATCTTGCTGCCAGTAAGTAACTTTTCCTTTTTCCATAGATTGTAAATAAACATCATTTATTTTATATAAAATATTAATTTTATTATTGCTTGTTAATGATAAATGATTATCAATTTTAGGCAAAATAAACGCATGATCGCGAATTCCTCGACTCACTCGAATTGAAATATCTTCACGATTAAATAAATGCCATTCAGACTTGCCTTTACTATAATCAAACTCATCAGCAAATTGCAGCATTAACTTCCATAACTTTTCACCTACAGAAAATAAGATAAAACCCCGAAAATTTGCAACCTCTACAAATTCAAAATCCCACGTCTCCAAAGAATTTTCAAATTCAATTATTGATTTCTTGTATTCTTGACAAACTACATCAACACAAAAGCATAAATCTAATGCCTCTAATTCAGATAAAATTAGCGTTATTTTTCCTAAATTTACCTGAAAAATATCTGTATCTAATTGTTTTAAAAATAAACGACAACTCCAATCTGGCTTGGTGTTTAATCCAATCATTAATTGATTTAAAATATCTTGATGGCTTAAGGTAATTTTCAAATTCCTGAAAATGATGTTGCTAAAGTCTATTTCACAATTTCCTTCTGCAAAAGCTTTGGGTAAATTACAGGCGATCGCTACTTTCGGTCGCACAACAACCAAGCGATAATCTTCTCGTTTGATTGAAGGTTCAAAATTAGATGTTTCTAAAAAATCCTGTAAATCTGGATAGCGTCTGATAATTTTTTCGATTAAATTATATTTAGCATTTCTCCAAAGATTATTCATTTTATAAATTGCTTAATTAATTCTGAAATGGACATGAAATAATCTACCTGATTGTATTCTCATACTTAACAATTTATCAAGTAATTTTAGATTATATGGTAATTAGCAATACTTTAGTAACAGTTATCGATATAATCTTCAGTGACATGTACTTAAAAATATTTATTATATCTGTAGTCTTTTAGACAAGTTACGCAAACAATTGACCGTTGACCGTTAACTGTCAACAGTTAACAACTTTTGTGATAACCACTTGTGTTTTGAAGAAAAAACCCTACTGTTAATTAACGGTAGGGTTAGTTAATTTATTGTGTCGTTTTCTCAAGCTGATTAATTCATACTAAGTTGCGGTTAAAGATAGTAACAGGACTTACACAAGTGTCACAAAAAATCAATTTTTTTTGCTTGTAGTAAGGACTTTAGTCCTTATTAGAGGAATAAAGTCCTTACTACAAACTTAAAATAATATGCCAATTGCGTAAGTCCTAAGTAACTTGGGTTAGAAGTGGGGAGTGAGAAGATTCTGTTTAAAAGTAACTTAGTATCAGCCAGTATTTGAATCGTAAACATTCCCAGATGTGATAGACAATATAATTTATACCTTCAATTTTTTGTTGACTAGCTTGGGTTTTGTTGTTGTGGTTACGTAGATAACTACACAATCAAAATACAGTATTCCGGATTTTGCTCGAAATACATTCACTAAGTCAGTGAAAAAAATTCAATCTATGAGATTTGGCGCATGAACTTGCAAATTCATCTGCTGATGACGCACAGTTAACCAAGGCTGTTCTAAACCTATTTCAGAAAAAGGACTTGCAGCAGGGATTTGTAAGTGAGAATTAATCAAACCCAAGAAAGACTTAAATTCAATGGAGAATATGAGTAAATCACTACCCTTGATGCTGAAAGCAGACACGCCTAATTGCAAAGGCCATGCCCAACTTTGTTGATTATAGTTAAAACTACAAAATTTCTGGTTTCCCTGATGCACGCTAGCATATTCTCTTTCTAGGGTGAACTCAGCTAGTTCCTTTGGTAACCCCCAAATTTCTCGACCACCAGCTACGGAATCAGCATTATCCACATAAATGTGCGAAATCCAAGGGCCGATTTTCCTTTGGCGATGAACCAAAGCCGGGGCAATAATTAACTCACTATACTCCAATACCGAGCCAGACCCATAATTAGCCAAATATACACTACCAATGGTTTTACCAGGCCACACAGAAATAATTTCTAGTTCCGAAGGAATCAAAGGGCGCACTCGGTTAATATTTACCAAATGCAGAGTTTGGATAGCGTAGCCTTGAAGTGTCCAAGGTGCTTGAGGATAAGGCATAAGAAGGTTAGGAGTTAAGAGTTAAAAGTGAGGAGTTAGGAGTTAAGACGCAATTAACTTTGTCTGTACAAGAATTAAGAGTTAAAAGTGAGGATTTAAAAATAAAGTTGAAAATTTTCAATTAAGAATTAGTAATATTATTTCTAACTCCTAACTCCTAACTCCTAACTCTAACTCTCAACTTCTAAACTTCTAACTCCTAACTTATTAAAAAAAATCCCACCCAAGAAAAACCTTGGATGGTTAATATGAAGTGGGGCAAAATAATCTTCCCGAAAAAATAGGAGAATTATTTGCTTTCTGTAAAATCAGCGTCAATTACATCATCACCACCACTAGCAGAAGAAGAACCGCCATCTTGAGGTTCAGCGCCAGGAGTAGCACCGCCACCAGCTTGTTGATAGATGTTGCTACCAACGGCGAACAAGGCTTGTTGCAATTCTGGGGTCAGTTTCTTGATTTGTTCATCGTCTTCTTTAGCAATTGCTTCCCGCAGTTCTTTCACCAAACCATCGACTTTGGCCTTGTCAGCGGCGGGAACTTTATCGCCCAATTCTTGTAGCTGCTTTTCAGCTTGGTATGCTAAAGAATCGGCTTGGTTCTTGCGTTCGATTTTCTCACGGCGTTCTTTGTCACTTGAGGCGTTTTGTTCGGCTTCTCTCACCATCCGGTCAACATCATTTTTATCCAGTGTGGAAGCGCCAGTGATGCTGATGGACTGTTCTTTACCAGTACCTTTGTCTTTAGCGGTGACGTTGAGAATACCGTTAGCGTCGATGTCGAATACGACTTCAATTTGAGGGACGCCACGTGGTGCGGGAGGAATTCCATCAAGGCGGAAGGTTCCCAAACTCTTGTTATCAGCAGAGAATTCGCGTTCGCCTTGGAGGACGTGAATTTCTACGTTGGTTTGACCATCCACAGCGGTGGAGAATACTTCAGATTTCTTGGTGGGAATTGTGGTGTTGCGGGGGATAATTTTGGTCATCACGCCGCCCAATGTTTCCACACCCAAAGATAGAGGTGTTACATCTAACAGCAAGATACCAGTAACATCACCAGCTAATACCCCTGCTTGAATTGCTGCGCCTACTGCCACAACTTCATCAGGGTTAACGCTTTGGTTGGGGTCTTTACCCAATACCTGCTTCACAATCTGTTGGACTGCGGGAATGCGGGTAGAACCACCAACTAACACGACTTCATCAATATCGCTCTTGCTTAACTTGGCATCCCGGAGAGCGTTTTCTACAGGGATACGGCAACGGTCGATTAAGTCAGAGCAAAGTTCTTCAAATTTAGCGCGGGTGAGGGTTGTATCCAGGTGCTTTGGCCCGTCCTGGGTAGCGGTGATGAATGGCAGGTTAATTTCTGCTTGGGTGACGCTAGAAAGTTCAATTTTGGCCTTCTCTGCGGCTTCAGTCAGACGTTGTAAAGCTTGCTTATCTTTGCGTAAATCAATGCCTTCGTCTTTTTTGAACTTTTCAGCTAAGAAGTCAACTATTTTCTTGTCGAAGTCGTCACCACCAAGGTGGGTATCACCAGATGTGGCTAACACTTCAAAAACTCCATCGCCTACTTCCAGCACGGATACGTCGAAGGTACCACCACCAAGGTCAAATACCAGAATTGTTTCGTTGCTCTTTTTGTCAAAACCGTAAGCTAGAGAAGCGGCTGTTGGTTCGTTGATAATCCGCAGAACTTCAATACCTGCAATTTTACCAGCGTCCTTTGTTGCTTGCCGTTGGGAGTCATTGAAGTATGCCGGAACTGTGATTACTGCTTGGGTTACAGTTTCACCCAGATATTTGCTAGCATCTTCAACCAGTTTGCGGAGAACTTGTGCAGAAATTTCTTCTGGAGCAAATTGCTTACCAGCGCCTGGTGAGTCTAGCTTGACATTGCCGCCGCTGCTAAGGACTTTGTAAGAAACTTCAGTAGTCTCCTTAGTTACTTCGTCAAAGCGGCGTCCAATAAAGCGCTTGACAGAGTAAAACGTATTTTCGGGGTTCATCACCGCTTGACGTTTGGCGATTTGACCAACCAAGCGATCGCCATTTTTGGCAAATGCAACCACTGATGGCGTTGTCCGAAAACCTTCCGCATTAGCAATAACTGTGGGTTTACCACCTTCCATCACTGCCACGCAGGAGTTCGTTGTACCTAAGTCAATTCCAACTACTTTTGCCATTTTAGGTGCTGGCTCCGTATAACTACAAATGAATGAATGAGAATATTAAGGACTAAATTTTCAACCAACAGGGTTAAGAAATCAGCCAGTTCAGCATTAATACCTTAATTTGGCTTTTTCTGGGGATTAAGACTCCAGACTATGCTGATATATATATTGAGATCCATGAAGGGTGGTTTACCGAACCTTTATTGGAACGGTTAAACTAACTCGATAGTTTTTAAGTTGATTCATGGATCGATTTGCTTTCACTTCGTCTAATGTATGAGAATTAATACTTTCAGTAATTAGGGTGAACCGTAACATCTGAGTGGTGTTTGCCGTCTTTGGAGGTAACAAATTACGGCATTAGTCATTAGTCGTTAGTCATTAGTCATTGGGCCTGGGGAAAGGGAAAGGGGTAAGGGGAAAAAGGGAAAGATGAAATTTATTCCTTTTTCCTTTAACCTTTAACCTTTTCCCCTGCCTCAAGAGCCTCCCTCCCCATCTCCCTACTCACTCAATCCCAGAAAAAAGACTTCCCCAGTCAATCGCAGCTGGTCTTTGTCCCTTATTGACTATTTCAAAAATTTTCCTAGAAGTATTTGGATAAAAAAGACACTCGACACAAGCGTTGGCTACGTCAATTCGGCTGGCATCACCAACAAGTGTATCTCCTGTACCAAGTACCACACCGTATTTACCGCCGGTTTTTGCCCTGAGGAGGGTGTTGAGGTCGTATGAAGTATAAGGCCCATCAATCAAACGTCCTGGGCGGATTATGGTGTAGGGTAATCCTGAATTAATGACGGACTCTTCACCCTTTTGTTTGGCATCCAAGACGCCGAATGCATTGAGAACGCTAAAAGGAAACTGATTTTTACGAAGAATTCCGCAGGAGGAGACGAAAACGAATCGCTGCAAATTTTGAGGTGCTGCTGCTACAAGATTGCTCGCACCTTCAGCATCGATTTTTGCTGGACTATTCTTTGCCTTTGCTTGGCTAGATTGGGGGTTAAGAAAAGTTAAACCCCATTCAATTAAGTTCGGAGATTGCTCAAACTCCCATCTAGTAGAGGGAAAGGCTGTGGTTCCAGTACAACATATAATTTGCGTGACATTTGATGTTGCTGCTGGTAGGGTCGCGGGTTGACGGGTATCACCAACAATGATTTCCACTTGCTGATTAAACATTTTTTCAGCTTTGGCGGCATCCCTTGTCAGAACGCGAACCCTAAGACCTTTTTCCAACAACTTGCCTACCACAAGTTGCCCTACTCCACCAGTAGCACCAGCAACTAGTACCAAATTCTCAACTGACGCTTCCAAAGAAGTCATAAAGTTTTCTTGAGATAGTCTATTGCTAATCTACTGAAAAATTAGGCAATGGCAAAAGTTAGTTGTTTTGAAGATATTAATTAAGGCAGTTGAATTTTAGAGCGATCGCTACTTTCTGCTATATTTAATAACTTGATCTAATCGAGGTAAGGCACTCACCGCTGATTCTCGAACATACGGATCGACAGTTTCATCGTCAGTCAATGCTGTCAGTACTTCTACTCCTCGGACATCACCCATCGAACCGAGTGCATTGACAATTGCCACAGCTACCGCAACGTTCTCTGTGGTTTTCAAAGCTTCAGTTAAAATTTCAAAGGCAGGAGAACCAATTTCACCCAAAGCCATCACAGATGCAATATATACAACACCATTTGTGTCATTGAGTGCTGTTTTTAATCCTTGCAAGCCCTCTTCTGGAAAAGTTACATCTGGATGGTTGGCGGCTACTTGTGCTAAAGCTTTGGCACAACTACCCCGAATGGTAGCGTTATCGCTATTGAGCAATGATTCTACCAGTGCTGGCACAGCATCTACACCAATAGCACCCAAAGCCTTTACCGCAGCTCGACGATAAGTCACATCTTCTTCATCTAAAATACTCATCAGTCGAGGAATAGTATTTTCATCGCGGACTTCGGCTAGTTGCCACATAGCTCGTTCCCGCAGATTTGGGTTGGGGTGTTTTAACTGTTCAAATAAAGAATCTGTCGTCATAATTAAAACTTAAGTTCTAGTCAAAAATAGTAATTTAAGCTGCGAGTAAGGAGTATAAATATTCTATTTGAACGCAACTTAGTATTACCCCTAACTCCTGACTCCTGAGTTCTGAATTCTTTCAATAACAACTGAGGGACTCTAAGCCGATTACTCAACCTTATATGGGCAAAGCAATAGACTGAGAGTCCCTAGTTTTAGAGTGCAACGGTCGCTCGGCTACTCAATTGGCCTACTATGACAAGGAGTTAATTGCGTAGTCAAGAAGAGCGCGGAACTCTGTCAACGCTTGAGGAGACAAGTCGCGAGGAGAGCAAGCGCGATCGCGAATGAAGGTCAAAGCGGTAACATAGGGAGCGGTGGGCAGACCCAAAGAGCGATATGTTTCGCGAGCGCCTGCAATTCCCCACTCATCCAATGGGCCGGTACCACCAACAACTAAGCTGTAGTTGATCAAGCGTAGGTAGTGCTTGATGTCGCGGAGGCACTTGTCTTTCTTAACTTGGGTGTCGCCAGCTTCACCTGCTTGAGTCAAGTAAGGATATTTCTTAAATGCGGCATCGTAACCTTCTTTAGCTACAGCATCGATGTTAGAAGCTAGTTTGTTAGCAGCTTCTAAACGAGCAGTAGCACGTTGAATGCTACCTTGAACGGATTCTAGGTCAGAGGTGGTGGGAAAACGACCTGCTGCATCAGCAGCTGAAACAACTGTGGTGATAACTGATTTCATTGCTTTTTATACTCCAGATGGGATTTGATCGGGTTTTGATTTCACTTCGTTGGGCTAAATAGCCGTTAACTGTGAGCTATTAGCTCAGAGCAGAAATAACGCGATCGAAGTAGCTAGCAGCTTCAGCAGCTAGAGCAGAGCAGTCGCCTTGGATAACTTCTAATTTGCGGAACTTAGAACCAGCGTTAGCTTCGGTGTTGGTGTTGGTGATGTGAGCAACAGCGATAGCTTTGAGGATTTGAATAGCACGTACAGTGGAGCTAATGGGAACTCCCAGAGCTGTGTAGGTTTCTTTCAATCCGTTGATAGCGCGATCGTCTAATACGGAAGAATCACCAGCTAACAATGCATAGGTTACATAGCGCAGGATGATTTCGGTATCACGCAGACAAGCAGCGTGGCGACGAGTGGGGTACAAGTTACCGCCGGGTTGAATCAAACCAGTGTTTTCGCAAGCAATTCCAGCAATAGCATCAGAAACAGCGCAGCTAGCGTTGCTAGCGATCGCATTTACAGCATCCAGACGCTTGTTACCCTCAGCAATAAAAGCTTTGAGAGCATCTAAGTCAGCACCACCAATAGCAGCACCTTTAGCATCTGCTGTAATTACAGCTCTGGAAAAAGCATCAAGAACCATGAGTTCTCCTTAATATTCACAAATGGCGGATATTATCTGTGGCCTAGTTTCGTCAGATGAACTGCGAGTAGCCAAAGTAAAACATAGGGGATTAGTAGTACCCTAGTCTTTTCTATGAGAGAGAAAGTAATAATCTGTAATATTTACTTTGGGCATGGGGCATTGGGCATTGGGCATGGAGATGAGGCAATACGGTTGGGTTAAAGGGGAAAGGGGAAAGGTTTCAAATACATCCTTTACCCTTTACCCCTTAACCTTTTCCCAGACCACAAGGGAAGTTCACACTGCTTATCCGAACCGTACTGGGAGAGGGGGGAGACAAGGGAGAAAGATTGCTACCTTGTCTTCCTTGTCCTCTTCCCATGCCCCATGCCCTATACCCCATGCCCCATACCTAAATATTCCATATCCAAAAAAATTAAGACTTATGCAGCCACAGCGTAAGTCTTAAGGAAAAATATTCTTTTTTGTCAGTGGCTTAGGCTTGTTTGAGCAGATGTTTAACCAAATTATCTTTCACCATCATCTGCCGTAAAACTTCTAACAAAAATTCCTGGGCTTCTTCTTGGCTCAAGTTCTTCACCTGGGCTTTCAAGTTTTGTAAGCGAAACTGTTGCTCTAAAGTTAATTCCATGGGAAATTCCATAAGATTCACTCCTCTAATTGACTGAATCGAAGGTGTTTGTTGTTACTGGTACTGTGAAGGCGTAGAGGTAGCATGTTGTATACATCACTTGAAAATAGTCTAGCATTGAGATATTAAAATGTCCACGTTGTCAAGTCATGAGAAATTAATATTATAAAAGTTTACATTTTTGCAAAAACATCCGGTTTGTTTTCCTTTGTCAGGAGTTTATTGAAGCAAAGCGCTGATGATTGTAATGTTTAGAATGTTTATATACCAATAACTTTAAAAACAAAAAGCAAAGTCAACATCATCCGCTGGAGTCAAAGGTAGGAGTCAGAAGATTGATAGACGCAATGGAATTTTTTCAGCTAAGCGCTGGCAAATGGCGATCGCAACGTGTAACTCATCACCTGGCGTTCAAGCGCTCAGAAACAGGAGAATCTGATATAGAAGTGGAAACTCTGGCAGCCGATCATCCAGAAATCATTGAACTGTGCCAGTATCATCAGATTGACCCCAGTCTTTCAATAGGGGGGTCGCGGGTGCGTTGGCTAGGCACAATGGCTTGGGATAGAGAAGGTGAGGAAAATCATCAAGGAAAAACCATATTTGCCATCGTGCCTGATGCTGATAACCCAAGGCAAGGCAAATTACTGCGAGAAAGAGGCTACGCGGAAATTGTACCTGTGGTCGGTCTTTTTCACATGGATGATGAAGATGGACTCGTGTTGACAACCGAATACGAAACAATGAGTTCCATTGAGCGATTTTGGTTCGGCGGCCCGAATATTAGATTGCGAAGCAGTACAGTGAAACGGTTTGGTGGGTTTAGCACTGCATCCTTTTGCACTGAAACCCGCATAGAGTCTTCTTTGGAAGTTTCCAATACACAAGAGGTGACTTCTAAACAACAGTTTTATTCCGTTTTAGGCTGGTGAATGATTCTGAAGCAGACCGATGCTTTTTATCGCGGGCAAAATTATCTGCGTCTGGTACAGGGATTTGCTCTAGAACCAGGTATGGTGGACGTATTCGATAAAGAGCGCGATCGCATTGCCATTTGCACTTGGATAGGCAAAAACATTAACAGCGTTAACGCTACTATCAACACCTATCTGGAAGCCTGTCATCAGTGCTTTCATCCCCAAGAACGCCCTCACATCCAAATTTTCGCAGTACCCATCGCTCAATCTTTCGGTATTGACGGTCTGTGCAACATTCTCACAAACCCAATCACCATTTTGGTAGATGTCGGTCGAGTTGCTCCCAAAGACTGGTTCGGTATCGTTGTTCATGAATACGCTCATGCCCATGTAGGAGACTATGGTCACAATCAACAGTTTGCTAACATTCTGTCTCATCTGTGTTTAGGACTGGGATTAGAACCACCTTATTGGGAAACCGGAATGGAACAAACCTTGCGTAGCTGGCCTTACTGTCAGTCAACTATAGATCCCTTGGAATTTTGGATCGGAAAAGGCAGTGGGAAAGTGGGGCATGGGGGAGGCAGTGCAGTCTTGGGGTCTCCCCCAGTGGAGCAACTGCCGTCATGGGGCATTGGGCATGGGTAAAAGGACAAGGGAGACAAGGAAGAAAAATTACAACTTTGTCCCCCCAGTCCCCAGTTCCCATTTATTAATTTATTTTGCGAAATGTTAAAAAATTTTGCCTCAGTTCAAAAAAGTGAAACTGAATCTCCTAATCTGAATTATGTGAACAAAGCTTCTACTTAAAATTTAGCTAAATCCAAAAAAACGCCATCCGGTAATAAATTTATAATCTGCGGTGGGGCATTTACTGGACTTGAAAGTCAGCTTCGGCATATCCTAAATACTAGTTGGATAGCTGAGAACTTTACACCGTATGCTTTGCAGAAAGTGTAGAAAAGGCCACAAAGTCATTAAACTGGAAGCCCCAGTCAGTGGCTAAGGCTAGGATTAGTCTCAATCCAGTGGATCGGCGCTATTTCTGACGAATACTTAAACACTTCTTGGTTAAGTTTCGTGAAACTTTATCAGAATCTCAGGTTCTGATCCAACTACGTCCCTTAATATGTGATTTAAAGTTGTTAACTTTAATTAAGAACATGGAGGCTTTAGAGTGGCAATTCCTCTGTTAGAATACGCACCTTCAAGTCAAAATCAGCGTGTAGCTGCATATGAAGTACCGGGTGACGAACAGCCCAGAATTTTTTCCACAGACAATCTGCTTTCTCCCTCAGATTTCGATGTTTTGATTGAAGCAGCATATCGTCAAATTTTCTTTCATGCGTTTGCTGCCGATCGCGAAACATATTTAGAGTCCCAACTCCGTAATGGACAAATTACAGTGCGGGACTTTATTCGTGGATTGGTACTTTCCAATACCTTTAAGAGAAGCTTTTACGACCTCAACAGCAACTACCGCTTTGTTGAGCAAGTAGTACAGCGAGTTCTAGGACGCGACGTATACAGCGAGCGGGAAAAAATCGCTTGGTCAATTGTAGTTGCTACCAAAGGTATCAAAGGCTTTATCGATCAAATACTCGACTCTGAAGAGTACCTGAGCAATTTCGGATACTCTACAGTACCTTACCAACGACGCCGAGTGCTGCCATCTCGCGCTGAAGGTGAGTTGCCTTTCAATATCAAATCTCCACGATATGACGATTACTACCGTTCCAAACTGGGCTTCCCCCAAATTATTTGGCAAGTGGAAGTACGTCGGTTCATCCCTCAAGAACAAAAGCCCAAAGCTGGCGATCCAGCCAATTTCTTGGCTTTGGCACAAAGTATCAATGCAACTGGCAATGCTCCACAAAGGGTTTCGTCATTCAACATCGATATTGACAAGGATGTACCTTATCGCCAACTAGCAGGAATCAAATAACGATTTTTGCTCAACGGCTAGCTAGTAGATCTATTTGATTATTTGATAGCGTGCATTAGTCCTGGGTTACGTAGGAGTTTCATTTAGGTATAACTAGTGAAACAGACTCTATTCCATGTCTAATGCACGCTAATCGTTTGTTTAAGGGAATAGGGAACAGGGAATAGGGAACAGGAAAAAAGGAATTTAGGGGTGTACTGAGTTTTTTCTCCAAATCAAATATGAGTTCTATAGCATCTAGAGTATGAAAAAAAATATAATACTAACGTTCTTTAGAGACTATACAATTATCATTACTAATAGTTACTTTATTAATCAGAAAATTTGAACAAGTTGCTAAAATATCATTGATTATTTGATTGGCAATATTTTCAAAATCTTGACTTTTTAAGTCGCGGACGCTATCACCATTTAAGTTAATAGAAACAGTTAGCATTTGAGAATTACTGCAAGACTCTTCATCATCTTCTTCTACTGGCGTTAAACCCAAATCAAATTCTTGACTCCAAGCTGGAAACTCTTTATCCATTTGTTGCCCGTAAATCTTGACTTTTTCAACAGATGCAGCCTTTAAATTACTTAATCCTCTACGGATAAATGCAACCCAGGTTTCCTGATTTGGTACTTCCGTAGATTCTAGTATTACCTCTAAGTAAGCATCCTTGAAAGCTACTTTTGCAGCGATCCCCTTTGGGAATAGATGGCGGTTCATTAAAGATGCGATCGCCTCCACATCTCCCTGTTTTGCAAGTTCCAGAATATTCAGCAGCGTCATAACCAGTAAAAGAGAAAATCCAAAAAAAATAACCTGATATTCTTAGGATTCCCCCAGGGGAGACTTAAGTAACATTATGATGCAACGTATCAACCAGGCAAAGCTTTAATGTCTAATATAAAAAAAGGAGTCAGAATTCACAATTGGTCAATTCCCAACTGAGGATTTCTCAGACTTCAAGACCATATAGCAGTCCGATTTGATTAATGAACTGATCTGTATAGGCAGGCAAGAGGCAATAGGGAATAGGCAACAGGGTTA
>NZ_JACKZU010000124.1:0-20959 GCF_014222165.1 Nostoc sp. 2RC | reverse complement strand
TTGCCCACATTAGTCAGCCTTTGTTCTAGAAGTAGTCCGCTAAATGTCGGCGATCGCAATTTCGACAAGCCCACAATAGCGAAGTTTTCCCAAAATGCCAGCCCCCGCACAAACCCAGGACAAAAGGCAATGGGGACTAGTTTCCCATCATCCAGGTAGCCAAAATCCCCCGTTCCCGCATTCAACACCCACAGCTTGCCTTGATACCAGCGTGGTGAGTGGGGCATGGATAAACCCGTGGCAATGATGTCGTTGGTTTCTATATCAATCGCCACACCCCCTGCAACTCTGTGGTTACGCCAACCTGCGGCGGTGTCAGTAGTGCTACAGGCGGTGACATATCTTGGTTTACCGTCCCGTAACCCTAACCCATTAAGGTGACAACGGTCTTCGGCGGCTAATTTGGAAATAAACGGCGGTTGCCACAGAGGAACAAAACTATAGTCGTTGCTGATGGTGGCGAGGCAACTAAAATCAGTATTGACAAATACGATGTTTTCTGAATCATCCAGCACCACATCGTGGGCATTCAAATCGCCAGTAATGTATGCCTTACGAGGGATGTAAAGGCGATCGCTTTGCTGATAGTTTTCTTCTGGTGGTAGAATTAAATTATCCAACCGCCAAATTTGATAACGCGTGGTGAAGTAAATGCTGTTGTTAGCTGCATACAAGCCCATCGGTTTATCAAACAATCGCTCGTGAGCCGCTAATTTTCCTTGCTCATTGCAACCGATAAAAAACAATCGATTAGTTTGATAAGTAGTGAAAGCAAGGCTAATAAACTGCGTTTGTAACCAGGATATAAAGTGCGGCGAACAATTAATATCTAGTTTGGGCGAGCTGGCTGAAGACATGGCATCACTGCGCGGCAGAAAAGTTTCCATACAGCAGTTTCCGAATTTGATTATTATTTGAACAACAAAAAATAGTCCCCATTACCTTTGAACAGCAAAGGTATGGAAACAGCACTAAATTATTTAGTAATTTTATTGGTGATGGCCGAGCAAATAATACGTCAAAATTCTATATATTTGAGCTAATTTAATCAAAAATTAATGGAAAACGAGAAATTTCCGTTAAAAAAATCAAGATTTTCACATTAATCGCTCGGCAATCGCAATACTTAGGGAACTTCAAAAAATAAATTATTCCGTTCAAGTTGTTGACTGTTGACGGCTCATAATCAACAGTCAAAGCTGAACAATCACTTGGGGAATATTTTTTTACCAATCAAGAATCAAGAATATCACACTTTCACAAACCAGCGTTGGCGATACATCACAACACCAACACCCCACCACAATAACACAGTGACTATGGCAAAAAACAAGGAACCATTGAGCGCCCCCGCCCAAGATGCGAAAAAATTCTGGGAAATCCAATTGTAGGTAGTAGGGGCGTTTTCTCCTGCACCGATGGTGGTTCTGACTAAGATTTTAATTAATAAAACAGATGCAACGAAAAGAGCGATCGCATTTAAACCCATAATTTCAAAAGGCTTACCCCAGCGACGTATCAACCGGACTTCGATGAGTTCATAACAAGCTGCTAACAACAATAACGCCCAACCTGTTGTAAAAACCACATAAGAACTAGTCCACAATTTCTTATTAATGGGGAACGTCAACCCCCACGCCCAACCGAGAATTAAACAACCAATTCCAAATAATCCTAGCCCGATACTTGTGCGTGACTGTACGGACTGGCTGCGTATCCATTGGCCACTGAAGTAACCAGCCAGGACACTTACTATTGCAGGAATACTACTAAACAATCCTTCTGGATCTCCTAGAAACTTGAAACCATCACCTTTATATAAATGTGCTTTGGGAATAATTAAGCGGTCAACATAAGCACCAAAATTACCTTCCCGCGTCAGAACTCCCGCCCCATAATCGGGTACTGCTACATACATCATTGTTAGCCAGTAGCCTATGAGTAGCACTGCTGCTAGTATCCATTGACCTTTGCGTGGGATGTTGAGAACTATTAAAGAAGCCAGCAAATAGGTAATGCTGATGCGTTGCAACACTCCCATGATGCGGATGCTATTCAAATCAAAAGTCCAAACACCTTGATTCCAAAAGCCATTTAGTAGTAATCCCAAAACAAAGAGAATGGCGGCGCGGCGTAATATCCGCCAGTAAACAGCTGAGTTTGCTTTATTGCCTTCGGTGTATTTTGACAGAGAAAAAGTCATCGCTACACCAACAATGAAGAGAAAAAAGGGAAATACCAAGTCAGCTAAGGTACAGCCGTGCCAATCAGCATGGGCGAAGGGAGGATAGACATCATCTGCAACCCCCATCATATTGACTAAAATCATCCCAGCGATGGTGATACCGCGAAAAACATCCAGTGAAGTCAGGCGCATAAGCGGAATTTTGTCTTTGATGAGTATCTTAAGCTAACCCGCTTGATGCACCTAATCAAGGAAAATTTATAGACTTGTATACAAGGTAAAATTTTGTTAACTAACTACCACTACTTGCTATGTCAGTCAAAGTTGGAGATACTGCTCCTAATTTCAGTCTACCTGCTCAAAACGGCTCGACAGTTAGCCTAGAAGATTTTCGCGGCAAAAAAGCTGTTGTCTTATATTTTTATCCCAAAGACGACACACCCGGTTGTACCGCTGAATCCTGCGCCTTTCGCGACCAGTATGAAGTTTTTAAAAGCGCTGGTGCTGAAGTTATCGGTGTGAGTGGCGACTCTACCGAATCTCACCAAAGATTTGCAACCAAATACAATCTACCTTTTATCTTGTTGACTGACAAAGACGACCAAATACGAAAACTATATGGTGCAACAGCCGCCTTTGGCTTGTTCCCTGGTCGCGTTACCTACGTCATTGACCAACAAGGAGTTGTGCAATACGTATTTGATTCAATGTTTAACTTTAAAGGTCACGTTGAAGAAGCGCTAAAAACGTTGCAACAACTTGTGAAGTAGGGCATTGGGCATGGGGCATTGGGCATTGGTTATTCTCCTCTGCCCTTGAAGCCCCTGTGCTACGTATCTCCCTTGTCCCCCATTTGCCCTATTTACTAGAATGGGACTTTTCCGCCATGACAACATTCGTATGGGCTACTTTGCCATTTTTGCCGTTGGTATGGCCGTTACCATTGCGGGGTTGAATTACGCCATAACCGCCGTGGTTACGTTCGTAAATGACATTTATCTCTCCTGTTTCAATATTGCGGAACATATAAAAGTCGTGTCCTACTAATTGCAGTTGTTCCAAAGCTTCTGCAACGTTCATGGGAGGCATAGAAAAATATTTGGTGCGGACGACTTCGTTTGGTAGTTCGGGAGTGCGATCGCCAATTAAATCTGTGACTACTGACTCTGCAATAACTTCTTCTGTTGGTTGGGCATGAGTTTTCTGATCTTGACGGCGTTCTTTGTATTTCCGCAATTGACGGGCAATTTTATCTGCAACTAAGTCAATGCTAGCGTACAAGTTCTCGCTGCTTTCCTCCGCACGGATGACGCTACCATTAGCGTAAATAGTTACTTCAGCTGCTTGTCTAGGATTAATTCGAGGATTCCGCGCTACGCTAAGATGCACATCCACTTCATTTGTAATATTCTGAAAGTGATTAACTGCTTTTTCAATTTTTTGATGTACATACTCACGAATTGCATCGGTAATTTCAATGTTTTTGCCGTGGATGACAAGCTTCATGTAAACTCTCCCGCTGAATATTTTGATGTGTGAATTTGCTTTGTATGAAAAGAAGTTGCGGTAAGATATATCACTCCCGCTAAAACAAATTGTGAACTTTTCTCATTTACTGCTGCTGTGCTTTACTTTAAACTCGTTGCATCTGAGTTTTTACTAAGCATATCATTAGATTTCACTTCTCATCTCTGCGCTGATATCCAAGTTAGATATCGACTTAGAACTCTTCGAGCCAGAAAAATCTTAACAGTAGCAGCTGTGACTAGTTTCTCCTTTAAAGCAAGGCTGACAGAACTGTTGATGGTTGCTCCTTGTGCGTTCGGGTGAGGTTTGCTTGCTGTTGATAAAGAACACAAGTTTTGTGGAAGTTGATTTTGTTTGAAATGCAAACAATGTTATTAGAGTCATCAGCCAGTGTATTCATTCTATTCTCTTGGCGTGATGCTGATTGTAGAGAATTCCTCCCAACACCTATTAAGGTTATATATTCAAGCTAGCACTTTGTATTTTAAGATGCATGTTCCCTTGACTTTCCTTTAAAATCCTTTGCAAAGCTTGACATTTTTTGATTCTATTCCTTTAAGTTGAAATATATTTCGTTCTTTTTACAGTTGATTTTTGGCATGATTCATAGTAATAAACCACACAAAAACCGTTGTTTGCTATATAACCAAGGATTGATGCCTTACTTAGACGCTCATGCATGGCAGCGATCGCTCCTCAATCAACGCATCCATGACCCCAATCTAGATGATGTGTTAATTCTCCTCGAACATCCACCCGTGTACACTTTGGGACAAGGAGCCAATTCAGATTTTCTCAAGTTTGATATTGACCCTTCGGCTGCGCTCAGGGTAAACAGTGGGTATGATGTGCATAGAGTTGAACGCGGCGGCGAAGTTACTTACCATTGTCCCGGTCAACTGGTGGGGTATCCGATTTTGAATCTGCAACGTTATCAAAAAGATTTGCACTGGTACTTACGGCAACTTGAAGAAGTGTTAATTCGCCTACTAGCAGTTTATAAATTGCAGGGAGAAAGAATTCCGGGTTTTACAGGCGTTTGGTTACAAGGGCGAAAAGTTGCGGCTATAGGCATTAAAGTCAGTCGTTGGATTACCATGCACGGCTTTGCATTAAATGTTTGTCCAGACATGACGGGCTTTGAACGCATTGTACCCTGTGGTATTTCTGATAAACCTGTAGGCAGTTTAGCCGAGTGGATTACAAATGTTACCTGCGAAGAAGTGCGTTTTTATCTAGCACAGTCCTTTGCAGAAGTATTTGGAGTGGAAGTAGTAGAATCACAGCCAGAAAAAATTTTTCAGATAAGAACTCAGGAGTCAGAATAGTTAAAGAATTACCAGAATAAGCTAATGCGCGCTAAAAAAAGCATAACTACATTAGCGTGATTGTTGAGTGTTAACTCTCAACGGTCAACGGTCAATAGTCAACAATCTTATCGAGTTAATATGCAACTTAAATGCTGAACAGCTTATATCAATTCTCAATCATATTAAATTTCTGAGCCATTCTGACTTCTGAGTTCTGGGTGCTGAATTCTTACTTTTTCAGTATGAATCAATTTTGCTGTAAATTATGTAATAAATACTATACCAGTCTCATTGAAATTATGACACACTCATAATGGTTATCTATTGTTCCTAGTATCAAATATCTATTGAACTAGGGATATCACGTTTAGAATCTAATTATTTACAAAGCATTAAACATAAGAATTCAGGAGTTAGGGGTCATAATTGAGAATAATTAAAAAATCAATAGTCTGTAAAAAGCTTGGTGTTTTGAGATTATTCAGCTTGAGTATCAAAGCCTTATTGATTGTGACTTCTGGATTCTGGATTGTGAATTATTCCCATTAAACTAACATTTTGCAGCACTAAACTACCAATTCGCGCGTGAATTACCCAACTAATCTCCAAGTATATACCCCATCGTTAACATCACTTAGAGAGCGTGACTGGACAGCTTTAATAGAACTATTTGATAGAGATGACGGTGATGAAATTGAAGACGACATCCACACTAATTTGTTTTGGCTAATACCTGAACCTTGTTGGGAAGATGACCCCTTTGATTTCTTACGTGAATATTTATAAACTCTGAGGAGTGGAGAGTTAGGAGTTATCCTAACTCCTCACTATTTTCCTTTGAGGCGACTGAGGAAAGTACGCAGGCGATCGCTTTGCGGATTAGTCAGAACTTCGTAGGCTGAACCTTGTTCTGCAACAATACCTCGATCTAAAAAAATCACCTGATGGGCTACTTCTTTGGCGAACTGCATTTCATGGGTGACGATGGCCATTGTCATACCTTCGGAGGCTAATTGTTGCATTACTTGGAGAACTTCGCCCACGAGTTCCGGATCTAAAGCGCTGGTGGGTTCGTCGAATAGCATAATCTGGGGATTCATACATAAACTACGGGCGATCGCTACTCGTTGTTTTTGTCCGCCAGATAGTTGTTCGGGATAAGCAGAGGCTTTGTCAAATAAACCGACTTTTTCCAGATATAACCCCGCTAATTGGGCGCTTTCTTTCGGTGTTTTCCCTAAGACTTTACGCGGCGCAAGTGTCATATTTTCCAAGACGGTGAGATGGGGGAACAAATTGAATTGCTGGAAAACCATGCCTACCTGCATCCGCAGTTGCCGCAGTTGGTTATAGTTAACAGTGGGTTGGGATAAGTTTATACCGTTAACTATCAAACGTCCGCTGTTGATGGTTTCCAAACGGTTAAAGCAACGCAGTAGAGTACTTTTACCACAACCAGAGGAACCAATAACTGCAACCACCTCTCCCCGCTTGATTTCCCCTGTAATTCCTTTAAGAACTTTGAGAGAACCAAAGCTTTTTTCAATATTCTCAAAAATAATTGCGGGTATAGGATTGTTCATTGGTGGTGTCAGTTCCTCTGTTAGGGACTTCCAAAAAATAAATTATCCCAAATTATTTGTACGTTTGTAGGGGCGCACAGCTGTGCATTGGTTCAAGTTAAGCTTAAATGCTTATCACACACACGTTTTATCCCTCTTTGAATTTCGGGGTGGGGTATAGGATGGGATGTTTTTTTATGATTTTGCATCAGTCCTGCTCTAAAGTTGATTGTAATATTTGGAACGAACCGCAAAGAACGCGAAGAGCGCGAAGGAAGAAATGAAAGAGTATGACTGGATTTAGTTTTGGGCGTTGGCTGCGTTGGTGTGTGGTTGTTGGTATTAGTTGTTTGTTACTGGCTGGGTGTGCTGTGAACCCTAGCGGGGGAAAAACTCTGCGGGTTGCAACTGAACCTGCGTTTCCACCTTTTGAGTTTCAAGGACAAGGTGGTGAATTGCAAGGTTTTTCCATTGATTTAATGAATGCTGTTGGTACTGCTGCTAACTTGAAAGTAAATTTTCAAAGTCTGCCTTTTGATGGCATTATCCCAGCACTCCAAAGCAAAACGGTGGATGCAGCCATTAGTTCCATTACGATTACAGAGGAGAGGGCGAAGACGATTGCTTTTTCTCGTCCTTATTTTAAGGCGGGGTTGGCGATCGCCATTCGCACCGATAATCAAAATATTACTAACTTTGATAGTCTCAAGAATAAAAAAATTGCTGTACAAATTGGCACAACTGGTGCAACTAAAGCTAAAAGTATTCCTGGGGTGCAAATTCGCAGTTTTGATTCGGCACCTTTAGCTTTACAAGAATTAGTCAATGGTAATGTGGATGCGGTAATTAATGACGCACCTGTAACTTTATATGCTATCAATACTGGCAATCTCAAGGAAATTAAAGTTGTACAGCAATTACTCACAGAAGAGTTTTATGGAATTGCTACAGCGAAAAATTCCCCTGATTTGGCATTAATCAACGATGGTTTGGATAAGATTTTAAAAAATGGCACTTATTCTCAAATTTACCAAAAATGGTTTAAAGCCGAACCGCCATCATTACCAACAACATCACCCTTTGAAAATCAAAGTAATGTAGGTGTTTCGGGAAGATCTACGTCAATTAGTGTAATTTTACAAGCTGTCCCCACCTTATTGCAGGGAGCTTTGGTAACTTTACAATTGACGATACTTTCTGTGGTGTTTGGTTTAATCGGCGGTTCTTTAATTGGAATTATCCGCCTTTCTCATATTGCACCTTTACGTTGGCTAGCCAGGGCTTATGTAGATTTTTTCCGAGGAACGCCTTTGTTGGTGCAAATTTTTATGATTTATTTTGGGTTACCAGCCATTGTCCAAGAACTTGGTTCGACATTTACTTTCGATCGCTTAGTGGCGGGAGTAATTGCTTTAAGTTTAAATAGTGCCGCTTATATTGCAGAAGTTGTCCGTGCTGGGATTCAATCTATTGAAGCAGGACAAGGTGAAGCAGCGCAATCACTAGGCTTGAGTCCTGTGCAAACCATGAGGTATGTGATTTTTCCCCAAGCTTTCCGCCGGATGATTCCACCATTGGGTAATGAGTTTATCAGTTTATTAAAAGATACAAGTTTAGTGGCTGTAATTGGTTTTGAAGAATTATTCCGTAAAGGACAGCTAATTGTTGCTGATAATTATCGCGCTTTTGAAATTTACGCGGGTGTAGCGCTGATTTATTTGTGTTTGACGCTACTTTCTTCCCAAGCATTTAGCCGATTAGAAATTTGGATGAATCCTGTGAAGCGCTAACGTACATTGAGGGTTCACAGTCAGCAGTTAAGGGTAACGCTTTCAGAGGAGATTTGAGAAATAAAAATCAAACTAGAGGCTGATTTATTATACCTTTTTTCTCGCGAATCTAAGTTATTGTCTAGATTTACTTTACGTTTTGCTGCAAATCCAACAGAAAAAGTTATCTATCATCCATCAGATAGCCCTATTGTTATCATGGGTTTGTAATCATTAAGAAATGTGAAGAGTAACTATAGATAGAAGTTGATTTAACTTAATGATTTTGTGTTTGCCATCTGAGGATTAAATATACCAGTAAAACGATGCCGTAATTAAAACACAATAAATATCTTTGAATTATTCAATGCAAGCATAGTTGCGGCTGCATTGTAACGGTTCAGCTTGTCAAGTAAAAATTAAAAGCTTTTCATTGGAGGATAAGCGAATGATAAATTTGAAAAAAATCATAAACAAATCCTCATTTACTAGTGAAGTACCAGCATCGTTTGTGGTATTTCTGGTGGCCCTCCCTCTTTGCATGGGTATTGCCATCGCTTCCGGACTTCCGCCATCTCGCGGTTTAGTTACAGGAATCATAGGCGGAATTGTTGTTGGTGCTGTTTCTGGTTCTCCTTTGCTAGTTAGCGGCCCGGCTGCTGGGTTGGCGGTGATTGTGGCAGAAACAGTCCAACAGTATGGTATTGAAATGGTTGGGCCAATTTTGTTGTTGGCAGGTTTAATTCAATTCCTCGCAGGTATATTTAAACTTGGGCAGTTGTTTCGGGCTATGTCGCCGGCTGTCATCTATGGAATGCTTGCAGGTATTGGGATATTAATCTTTACTTCCCAATTTCATGTGATGCTAGACGATAAACCGCGTATACACGGCATTGATAATTTAATTTCTATTCCTAACACTATTTACAAAGCCATTTTTCCTATTGATGGTAGTACTCATCATCTTGCAGCACTCATAGGTATAACAACTATTATCATTCTTCTGCTGTGGGAAAAATTTAAACCCAGGAGTTTGAAATTGATACCTGGTGCCCTGGTGGGGGTTGTCATTGCTACTACCATTGCTACTGTGTATAGATTACCGATTCAGTATGTTGATGTACCTGGAAGTCTCCTAGAAGCAATTCAATTACCAACACCGGCTAGCTTCCCACGCTTGATTCAGGCATCAGTTTTGATAGATGCGATGGTCATTGCCTTCATTGCGAGTACGGAAAGTTTGCTTTCAGCCGTAGCAGTGGATAGACTGCATACCGGCCCCAGAACCAACTTCGATCGCGAATTAACAGCCCAAGGAATTGGTAATATTATCTGTGGGTTTTTGGGTGCTTTACCCATGACAGGAGTTATAGCCCGCAGTTCTGTAAACGTAGAAGCCGGTGCTAAAACAAGATTATCCACCATGCTTCACGGTTTATGGCTGTTAATTTTAGTAATTGCAGCCCCAAGCTTGCTAAAAATAATTCCCATTTCTAGTTTGGCAGCAATTCTAGTTTTTACTGGATACAAACTCATCGAAGTAGAACATATTCGCCAGTTAAGAAACTATGGACGCTTTCCTTTGGGTATCTTTTTTGCCACTTTAATCACGATAGTGGTTACTGACTTAATCACTGGTGTTTTCATCGGTATTTTGTTGACAGGAATTTTACTAATTCACAAAATGTCCGTGCTGAATATCGAAATTATTAAGCACGAAAACAATCGCCGAATAGACATTCATTTACAAGGCGCAGCAACATTTATCAGGCTACCAAAATTAGCAAACATTTTAGAACTTGTGCCTCCAGAAAAGGAATTGCATGTTTATTTACAAGACTTGGCTTACATAGATCACTCTTGCTTAGATTTGCTATCAATGTGGGCAAAGCAACAAGAAAAAATGGGAAGCACCTTAACTATGCAATGGGATCGTTTGATAGAACGCAATCGCAAGCCATACACTCTGTAAGACTTATAGCAGTTCATCAAGAAATGGTATAAGTGTTGGCTTGACAACAAAGGGCGGACAAGATGTCCACCCTACAAGACTTGTGCCATGATGGTAATTATCTCTCAGAATCAGGGTTTCAGGAAAGGCGATCGCAGGCTCTTGGCAAAGGGCGATCGCCTTTCTCATTCTCAATAAAAGTATAATTTTTATACTGATAGCTACTTTGATGGTGACTTGTCAGTTTTAAAAGCAAGTTTTAAGGTAACAATTTATGAGTCAAGCCATACCCAAACTAGTAACCTTTGAAGATTTTGCAGCGTGGCGACCTGAAGGCGGAAGATATGAATTACATGATGGTGTGATTGTCGAAATGGCACAACCAGTTGGAGACCATGAAGATGTTGTTGGTTTTTTAGCACTAGAAATATCCGCTGATATCAAACGTCTAAATTTACCTTATTACATTCCAAAAACTGTATTAATCAAAGCACTTGAAGGTGAGTCAGCTTATTCACCAGACATATTAATAATAAATCGACCAAATTTAGTGAATGAACCTTTGTGGAAAAAAGAATCGACTGTAAGTCAAGCTACATCAATTCCATTAGTGATTGAGGTTGTTAGTACTAACTGGCGGGATGATTACTACAAAAAATTAGCTGATTATGAAGCTATAGGTATTCCTGAATATTGGATTATAGATTACGCTGCTATCGGTGCTAGAAAGTTTATTGGCAATCCTAAATTACCCACCATATCTATTTATCAATTAATCGATGGTGAATACCAAGTTACTCAATTTAGAGGTAATGATTCCATCGTCTCGCCTACTTTCCCAGAATTGAATTTAACCGCCGAACAGATTTTTCAAGCTGGTGGTTTACCAAGTAGTTAAAACCCACTATAAAACCCTAAAATTTTTCGTTATCCAACACATGTAGAGACGTTGCAATGCAACGTCTTTACAACAATTGTGTGGGTAAACCTATAAAACTATTGGTAGGATGTTACGTAACTTCAAAGTAAAAAATATTTCATCAAAGACTGTTAACCGTTTACAGTCAACAATCAACTATCAACAGTCAACAACTTTTATCGGCGTAGGTAACTAAAATTGGGATCGGGTCTGCCAACAAAGCAAGAATGGGTAAATTTATATTTTTTGATAATGGCTAATGATGTTGTAGCTTCAGATTTATTATTGCCAAAATCAAACATCCAATGATTGCCATCTACAATTTTCCAGCGATTGTTAATTTGATTGACGGTTGTAGTAGCAGGATTAAAAGATACGCAGTCTTCGCCTTGTAGCGAACCAGAAGGAGCGCTATTATTTACTAATAAATATTGGAATGATGGTTGTGGTCGTCCAACAAAACAAGATTTATTTATACCATAGTGATTGATAACTTTGAAAGCACGCGCCGCTTCATCTTTTTGATTAGCAAAGTCAAACATCCAGTGATTGCCGTTCTCAACTATTTTCCAGCGATCGCTCACTTGATTGACACTAATATTATTAGGATTAAAAGCAATACAGTCTTCTTTAACTGCCTGTGTTTCTTGTGTTAATGACACTAAATTAGAACGATATTCTTTGTTCGCTCTTCTATCTTTTAAAATGATATATACCGATTGGGGTGGTGTTTGACCTTGTTCAACGGCAAACCAAAGAGAGTTTAAACTCTCAACAGAGGAAAATGCACAAAAGCCATAAATTCGTTGGTTTGTTTGACCATTATAAATATTTACCCAAGTCCGAGAAGAATTATTATTTTCTCCACAAGGAGGTAAATTAGGAGCTTTTGTAAATAAGTTGTCAGGAAATGCATTCCAATTTGCTACTGATAATTTATATCTTTGAAAATTTTTGCCTGAAACTGTATATGGTTCTGTTCCAATAAAAACTAGTTTTGGTTGGGGTATGGAATTGGATGCAAGATTAAGAACATTGGGATTTGTAATATTCTGGCTCCAAGTATCTGCTAGTTGGAAGTTATCAGCAGCATAAGCCGCAGCAAAATTAGATAACATCCATCCAACGCTGAGTAAAGTTGCAAATTTGTTGTATTTTTGTAATTTCATATTGGCTAAACCTCAAAAAAAGTTATGGTAATCAGGACTTACGCAAAATAACGAAAAACAAACCGCAAAGGGCGCATTCGCCAAGCGTCTCGTCAGAGAAGTACACAAAGAAATAAGAGTTTAAGAGAGTTTTTGCATAAGTCTTAGTATTAATACAATTGGTGGATTTATGTTTCCATATTTTCTACTTTGAATTTTTATTAAAGTGGCGAAGACAACTTTGGTGTCTGTGTAGCTAGTGGTCTGGCAACCCAAAAATGTTAGTTGGAGGCCGGGGGAAGCGTTAAAGGGTAAGAAATTTAAAACCTTTCCCCTTTCCCCACCAAGTTTACTTGCCAGACTACTAGATTGAGTTCCTTGGTCAGGTTGGCACAAAATAATGTATTAAATTTAAATAATAAAATATAGTCAGATATATTCAGATATAATCATTCGTGGTATAGTTTACGAATGAAACTATCTGACTATGCCAAGTCAAAAGGAATCAGCTATCAGACTGCGTGGAGGATGTGGAAACGTGGTGAACTGAAAGCCACCCAACTTCCTACAGGTACAGTGATTGTGGATGTACAAAAAACATTTGAAGGCGTTGTTATTTATACAAGAGTATCTAGTGCTGAAAATAAAAGCAACTTAGATAGTCAAGCCGAAAGACTTGTACGCTACTGCGAAGCTAAAGGATATCAGATAAAAAAAATAGTTAAAGAGGTAGGAAGCGGAGTTAATGATAACCGAAAAAAACTAGTTGCATTGTTAAATGAAGATGATTATAGAATCATTGTTGTTGAGCATAAAGATAGATTAACTAGAGTGGGTTTTAATTATTTAAAAGTTCTTCTAAATAAACAAGGGAAAGATATTGAGGTAGTAAATCTTGCCGAAGAAGAAACTGAAGATATCATGCAAGATTTGATTTCAATAATAACTAGCTTCTGTGCAAGAATCTATGGTCTAAGAAGAAGGAAGAGAAAAACCGAGTGTATTGTTAAATGCCTGGAGTCAGAATGCGATTAGTTGAGCGACATATAATCAAACAGAATAACAAGTGGTTTAGAGAAATTGATAAAATGTCTTTTTTATCAAAAAATTTATTCAACTGTGCCGTTTATTTGTGTCGCCAAGCCTTTTTCAAAAATCAGCCAATACCAACGTTGAATAAAATTTATCACTCTCTAAAAAATAGTGATGATTATAAAGCTTTACCGAGTAAAGTTGCTCAATTGGTATTTAAGCAAGTTGATAAAAGGTCTAAGTCAGGAAAAATCTACTCAGCAGATTTAAATGGTTCGCTAAATATATTAAGAAAGGTAGTTGGGGACTCTATCTTCGATAGAAACTCAATAGAGAGGCTTGTAGTTAGCCCAGTAAGGCTTACGCCTTACCAAGCTAGAAACATTTGATTATGTTTTTAGTAACTATATGTGATTTGACGGATATTGAAATCACCATCGCATTATTCGGCTATGGACACAGTTGGCAGCACAACTCCATCATCTGGCCACATCTTGGCACTAGACTTGGGTACTACCGGCAACCGCGCTTTTGTGTTTAACGCAGAAGGTAAAATTGTCGGACAGGCATATAAAGAATTGACTCAGTATTATCCACAGCCAGGATGGCTAGAACATGACCCTGAAGAAATCTGGCAGGATACTTGCTGGGTGATGGAAACGGCCATCGCCAATGCCAAAATTATCCCATCGGCCATCGCCGCAATGGGGTTGACTGTGCAACGTGAAACCTGTTTAATTT
This sequence comes from Nostoc sp. 2RC, assembly GCF_014222165.1. NCBI lineage: Bacteria > Bacillati > Cyanobacteriota > Cyanophyceae > Nostocales > Nostocaceae > Nostoc > Nostoc sp. 2RC. Next base: position 6,815 of record NZ_JACKZU010000124.1, on the reverse strand, counting down.
GGGATAAAACCACAGGAAAGCCACTCCATAGAGCGATCGTTTGGCAAGACCGACGTACTGCTCCATTGTGTCAAAAATTACAAAACGAAGGCTATGCGCCGGAAATTTACGATCGCACCGGATTGATTATCGACGCCTACTTTTCTGCTACTAAGCTTAGATGGCTATTAGACAAGTTTACAGATATCGATGTAAACAATGTCCTTGCAGGCACGATTGATACTTGGGTGCTATGGAAACTCACAGGTGGCAAAGTCCACGCCACCGACCACAGCAACGCCAGCCGCACAATGTTAATGAATCTCAAAACCTGCGAATGGGATGAAATTCTCCTCAAATTATTCCAGATTCCGCTTCAAATTTTGCCCCAGATTCAGCCTAGTCTAGGGGTATTTGGAGTGACTGATGCTACTTTATTTGATGCGGAAATTCCCATTAGTGCCATTTTGGGAGATCAGCAAGCTGCTTTGTTTGGTCATGGATGCCACACTCCTGGTTTGATGAAATGTACTTACGGTACTGGTAGCTTTTTAGTAGCTCATACTGGCTCTAAAATTGTGCGGTCACCGGAAAAACTCATTTCCACAGTGGCATGGACGCAAAGAAATCCAAACGGCGTTTTAGATGTTGGCTACGCTTTAGAAGGCAGTATGTTTACTAGCGGTGCTTGTATCCAATGGTTGCGCGATAGCTTGAAGTTAATTAAAACTGCGGCTGAAACTGAAGCAATGGCAAATAAAGTTACAGATAATGGCGGCGTATATTTTGTACCTGCATTTAGTGGACTGGGGGCACCCTACTGGGATATGAGCGCCAGGGGAGCATTTTTCGGCATTACCGCCAGCGTACAACCAGAACATTTAGTACGCGCCGTGTTAGAGGCCATCGCTTATCAAGTTGTGGAAGTAGTGCAGGCGATAAATGAATTTAGTACTACACCAGTTGAGCGATTAACCGTAGATGGTGGTGCTTGCGAAAATAATTTTTTGATGCAGTTTCAAGCTGATGTCTTAGGTATCCCAGTGGAACGTCCGATAATGCGGGATACCACCGTTCAAGGTGCAGCATTCGCAGCAGGTTTAGCCGTGGGATTTTGGGATAAATATGAAACATTGGCGCATCAACGGCAGATTGAGCGCATATTTCAGCCAAAGAATGATTTCTCGAACTTTGCTACCTGGCAAAAGGCAGTCAAACGTACTCTTGATTGGTAGATGTTGATGGTTGACGGTTGACGGTTGACTGTTCGTTGTTCCCCATAAAATTAAAGGAGATTACATAACTGTTTTAAAATACCACTTACAGTACATTGCTTTCGGAGTGAGGTACGGATAATAGCGCCCGTAGTGATGTACTTGATTTACCTCAAATACCCTGTAAATATATAAGATCCCATGAGTGCTAAACCGAAGATTTTCATTGATGGAGAATCAGGAACCACAGGCTTACAAATTTACTCGCGCCTCAACCAACGGGATGACATCGAGATAGTTAGCATTGAGGCATCTAAACGAAAAGATGCAACTGAGCGAGCTAAGCTGATTAATGCTGTGGATGTTGTTATTCTCTGCCTACCTGATGACGCTGCCCGCGAAGCTGTGAGTTTAGTTACTAATACTAGTGTTAAAATTCTTGATGCCAGTACTGCTTATCGTACAGCACAGGGTTGGGTATATGGCTTTCCGGAACTGAATCCAGGACAGCGAGAAAAAATCGCCAGCGCCCAGTTTGTAAGTAATCCCGGTTGTTACCCCACGGGATTTTTAGCTTGTATCCGTCCGTTGATTGCTAAAGGAATTTTAAAGGCTGACTTTCCCATCACCGTGAATGCAGTGTCTGGTTACTCTGGTGGCGGAAAGAATTTGATTCAAAAGTACGATGCTTTCCACACAACACAAGCCGTGGGAGAGTCGCTTTATCCCTATGGTATCTACGGTTTGCAGTTTGGGCATAAGCACGTTAAGGAAATGCATTACTATTCGGGCTTAGCGTCGCCGCCGTTGTTTGTACCGTCAGTGGGTGATTTTGAGCAGGGAATGTTAGTACAAGTGCCTTTGCCGTTATGGATTTTAGATAATCCGCCATCAGGTGAGGTAATCTATGAAGCGATCGCTGAGTATTACCAAAGTCAAAAATTTGTCCAAGTTACTCCATTCAAAGAACTCACACTTCTTAGAGAGGAAACTTTTCTAGATGCCAAAGCCATGAACGGTAGCAACTTTGTTCAGATTTTTGTCTTTGCTAATGACGCGACCAAAGAAGCCTTGCTAGTTGCTCGTCTTGACAACTTAGGCAAAGGCGCATCCGGGGCCGCAGTCCAAAATCTCAATATTATGCTTAACTTTCCCGAAGAATTGGGATTGTAAGGATTGGGGTTTCCACGCCACTTGTTTCTCCTATGGTCGCTGTTGTTACCACATAGAAGTCGGGAGTCGTGACCCATTGGTGTCAACTTAAGCCTTAGTGAATGGAATTCGTAGCTACACAAACGAAGTCGGCCTGCGCGGACTAATGGAAAATTAAGGTTTTGAAACCCACGGAAGTGGGTGAGAGTTTGTGTAGATGCGGTTTCTAACTGCCCGTTTCGCTGTTGACCGTTAACAGTTAACAGTCAACGACCCCAACCGGAATAATTTATTTTTTAGAGTTCCCTAAGTTGACACCTATGGTCGTGACTGAACTTCTTTCAAGCTAGGGTGGGGTAGTTCAGTCATCTAACAAACTCATCAATGCTTGCAATTCCGAGTCAGGTGACTCTGATAACTCATGCTGTAGTTCTAACAGTTGAGTCCGTAATGCTGTAATTACGTTTACCATATCAGATTCTTGTGCGATTTTTAGCTGACTTTCTTTGATTCTGATTTTTCTTAGCAGTTCATTTACATCGGAAATTGAATCATAATCTTGGGAAATCATAGCCTTACACCTAATAGAAATTACAGGAGTAAAGTGAAACTTTTTGCTCAGGCATTGTGTAGCATTTTTTAAATTTTAAGTAGAAATTGTACATGCTCTTGGTACAAACTTGCCATGAGAGTAATTTTTTTTAAAAGTATTTGCCACAAGTATCGCTTAATAGCTATTGAGCTATAAAAATTGTTTCAAAGATGTAGTATTTGCGATCGCACCAGTCCTTGCTAGAATTCTCAACAGCTGGTTAAGCATCTTTATGGTGTTTGACTTCAAGTTGGTTAATTAGTATAAATTTTTTTAGATTCATGGAAAAAATTAAATGTATTTACTTAATTTAGGTTATAGCTAAATTCAAAACTACCATTTAACAGCACAGCAAGGTTATCTTTAGGACTGACAATGGCATCTCAGATACCATTTTCTGTAACTTCCTGCTTGCTAAAAAATTAATTGAATGAAAATTAAGTACTGGATTTCTCAGGAGGAGTGAAATGGGACTTAGCGACGGACTTTTGAACACAAACAAAAAAGCTATGGTGGTAGAAGACTGCTGCAACCTGCTCGAAACACAGATTGCTTCTAAGTCAGGTATCAGTGGTATGGCTTTGAAAGCGGCCTTTGGAGCCTTAAAGGGAATCAAACCTGGATACATTCCTTATGCGGTTGAACAACTTTTACCCCAGTGTTTGACAGCACTCGATCCCATTTGGAATGAAGGCGTTCAAAAAGGTGACCCCGTGGGACACGTGATTGCTAATTCATCAAATACAGCAGATGCACTTCTGGGTGTAACTGACGCCAGACTCAAAACTGTGAAACGCCAAATAGTGCGAGGAACCTATGACAAGCTTCGCGGCTCAGCGAAAAAACATGTTGAAGAGGCGATACCAGACTTAGCCAATATCATTGATAAGTACGCTAAGGCATGATGGGGATTGGGGGGACTGGGGAGATAAGGAGAGAAGTCACGCCTCGCGCGGACATGATATAACTTCTAACTCCTAACTCTCAACTCCTAACTCTCAACTCCTCAGTCAACAGTCAACCCCCAAAATCCTACCTACCAATCAAATTAGCAATTGCCTTGACTAACTCGTCTGGTTCCACGGGTTTGGATATATGTTTTTGAAATCCTGATTGGAGTGCTTGTTGTTGGTTGATTTCTCCTGCATAAGCAGTTAAAGCGATGGCCAAAATCTGTTTGTCTTGCTGTAGCTGCAATGCTTTAACTTGGCGCATCAGCATGTGACCGTCTGTTTCGGGCATTCCGATATCACTCACTAGAATATCTGGCTTTGACTCTGCCAAGGCTTGTAGTGCTTCTAAAGCCGATTCCGCAGTAGTCACCTTGGCTCCAGCTTGTTCTAGCACAAATGTGTGGAATTCACGGGTATCTGCATCATCATCCACGACTAAAATTTCTATACCCGTCAGGATTTCAGTGGCGGGGGGAACATCAAAATCAAGAAATTCGTTATCTTGTTTTTGATTTAAATCTTTTTTGATTAAGGGTAGTCTAACTGTAAAAGTGGCTCCTTGGCCTTCTCCTAAACTTTCTACCCAAATTGTTCCCCCATGTAGTTCTACCAAATGACGAACAATTGCTAAGCCTAACCCCAAGCCACCAAACTTTCGGGTTGTCGTGCTGTCAGCCTGACGGAAATATTCAAACACATGAGGAAGGAATTCGGGGCTGATCCCCTTACCTGTATCGCTGACAATAATCTGAGCTTGAGTGTCAACTTGCTGGAGTTGAATGTCAATTCTTCCTTCTTCGGGGGTAAATTTCACAGCATTGGATAACAAATTCCAGATGATTTGTTGTAAACGACTGGAATCGCCCAAAACTCTCTCTACACAAGTATCGAGGGTTTTATGAATTTGAATATTTTTTGCTTCTGCTGCCAAACGCACTGTCTCCAATGCCGCATCAATGACGATCGCTAAGCTGACGGGAAACATATTCAGGCTGAGTTTGCCTTGTAAAATGCGAGAGACATCGAGCAAATCTTCAATCAGCTGAGCTTGTAATTTAGCATTACGCTCAATGGTGGCGATGGCTTTTTTCAGTGCTACTGAATCAAATTCACGAGTTTTTAACAAATTCGCCCAACCGAGAATCGGATTCAGGGGCGATCGCAATTCATGAGAAAGTACTGCTAGAAACTCATCTTTGATGCGGTTGGCTCTTTCGGCTTCGGTTCTGGCAACTTGCTCTAGTTGTAGCAGGCGATCGCGTTCTGATTCTACGGCCTTGCGTTCGGTAATATCAATACAGGAACCGATGTACCCTAAAAATTCTCCTTCGGGAGTAAATCTAGGTACGCCGACATCAAAAATCCAGCGGTATTGTCCATCAAAGCGTCTGAGCCGATATTCCATACGAAACCCTTGACGGCTGTCAAAGGCATTTCTATAAGTATCTAAGCAATATTGCAAATCCTCTGGATGCAATCCTTGAGTCCAACCATTGCCCATCTCTTGCTCTATGGTTCGCCCAGTAAAGTCCAACCAAGTCTTATTAAAATAATTACATAATTTATCAGTACCAGACATCCAAATTAATGTTGGTGTTGAATCTGCCATCAGCCGAAAGCGTTCCTCACTTTCACGAAGTGCTTCTTGGGCTTGTTTGCGTAGGCGTAGCTCTTCATAGACATCATTGACATCTGTGACAAAAATTGATACACCTTCATTAAAAGGATAGATGCGATTCTCAAACCAGCGATTCCATCTAGGATAAAAATATTCAAAACGAACCACAGTTTGTTCGGCGATCGCCCGATGAACCTGGGTATAAAATTCACTTCCCCCTAAATCTGGAAACACCTCCCAAATGCTTCTACCCAATAATTCTTCCTCAGAAAAGCCCACAACTTCTACTACCTGCTTATTGACAAAGGTGTAGCGCCACTGACGATCCAATACAAAGAACTGGTCTTGGATACCAGCTAACACCGTTTCTAAATGTGCCTTTGCCACCTCCGCTTCAAACCGCAGCTCTTGTTCTCGTTGCATCGTTTCCTGTCTCAAACGAGCCATTTTTAAGGCTGCTTCTACCCGTGCCAACAATTCACGGGCAGAGAACGGTTTAATCAGATAATCATCAGCTCCAGCTTCTAACCCTTCTACCCGCGCCTCTTCTCCTGCTCGTGCCGACAACAGAATGATGGGAACTTTTTTGGTCTGCGGATCGCTGCGTAATGCTTGCAACAATCCAAAGCCATCCAAAAAAGGCATCATGACATCCGTCAGTACCAAATCTGGCAAACGCTCCCGAACAGAATTCAAAGCAGCTAAACCATTGGGCACTGCTTCCACTTCATAGTGCTGACTTAACAACCGCTTGACATAATCACGCATATCAGCATTGTCATCCGCGAGGAGAATGCGGGAGGAAGAGGGGGAAAGGGAAAGGGGCAAAGGGGAAAGCAAAGAGAAATCTTTTCCCCCTTTTTCCTTTTCCCTTTCCCCTTCTTCGGGTAGCCAACGCAGGGCTTCTTCTATGTAGGGTGCTGCGCCCAAGGCAGTTGAAGTTAAAGTTTGAGTGGCGCTAATCCTGTCTGGAGGTAAATGAGCATAGCCTGTAGGAATGGATACAGTAAAGCAACTGCCTACTCCTAAAACACTGCTTACTTGGACAGTTCCACCATGCATTTTCACTAATTCTTGCACCAGTGAAAGACCAATTCCCGATCCTTCAAAAGTTCGTCCTTGCGCTCCTTTAATGCGATGAAAGCGTTCAAACAACTGGGGAATTTCTGCTGCTGGGATGCCGATTCCTGTGTCCTGCACTGACAGTTCTACGAAAGAGGATGCAAAAAGTGTTTGTGAAAAATTCTCTACATTTTCATCTTCCCTTATCCCCACCTCCCAGCATCCCTGCGTCCCCGCGTCCCCAC
>NZ_JACKZU010000123.1:0-20968 GCF_014222165.1 Nostoc sp. 2RC | reverse complement strand
CTCTCTGAAACCATTATTCCTTTGTGTCCTTCTCTGACGAGACGCTGCGCGAATGCGTCCTTCGCGGTTCGTTTTTCTGTTACCTGTGCGTAAGTCCTAATAACAAGGGTTTTGGAACATCTCTGTGTCCCATTCTTTTATTAAATTGGTATAAATTATGAATCGCAAAATTCTAGCTACAGCCATAGTGCTAGCCACTACTAGCTTTGTCACTCCTGTTAAATCTCAAGAACCTGTCACTCAAACTCCAGAAACATCTAATGAAGTTGTGAATGCTTGCGTTCAAAATCAAGCCGAAACTTTACCAAATCCCTTTACAGATGTTCCATCAGACCATTGGGCTTTTAAAGCAGTTATGACCATGCACTATTGTGGCGCATTTCGCCAAGCCACACCACCAGCTTTATTTGAAAAATTCCAACCAAATAACCGCCAACAGCAACCACAGTCAGAACAGCGATTTGAAAAATAATAAATATGACATTTGCCTGTTCACAGTCAACAGTCAACAGTGAACAATAATACTGATTATTCATTAAAATCAAAATTAAACTCCGATTTAATATTCCATCGCTTACCGTCGTGTAGCAATAGGGTTAATTTTTCAGCAATAAATTCAAAATACAACTGACGTTTTTCAAATTCTGGCCAAGCAGCTTTAAAATTTTGTTTTGTTAAATCTCTAAATGCAACTGTCATATGAGGCGCAAAAGGTCGGGTTTGAGAAACTTTATCAATAATTTTTAACTTGTTTTCTACATAAGCCATTAAATTAGCTTGCAAAGTCAAAATTTGTGGACTTCTCACCACATCTATATATATAACGCGGGGTGGAAAGGCTGCAAAACCGCTAAGTGTGATTGGTATTGACTTTTGTTCCCTAGCAAATTCTCTCAAACATGTCTCTAACAATGAAAAGTTAGTATCTACCCATTCAAAGGGTGGTTGCAAGGTAATATGAGGCGGAGAATTTTGTGCCCCACGACTGGCATAATTATCAGCAAAATACTGCCTGATTTGATTAGCGTAGTCTTGAATGTCTTGCGGTGGTAGAAGCGCAATGAAAAAACGACTCATTGAATTTAATCGCCTATGGTAATTAAGCAACAGGGTTATAAAAGAGTAAAGTGTACAGAATTTTGTTCAAAAATTAAATAGGATTTCTATATATTTTTTCAAAAATCAAATAGTAGTCCTATATAATTTTATAATTTATAAATCTGGTGGTGATGGAAAGCAAAATTTATCATGAAAATGAGGAAATTTCAGTAAGAAAATACATAATGGTTGATTGCGATCAAAAGCTTTTAACTTAAACACACGACTGAGTTTTTTTAATTTTCCTCCAGCATTACCTGGTAATGTTTGAGTTAATTTTATGAAGTTTTACTCAGTTTTGGGTTGCTGGAGGAAGCATTTGAAGATTAGTATCTCAAAAATTGCGATCGCTCTGACAAAAACTAATTAAAAAATAAGTAAATCTTTTGATTTGGTGTTTGTATTCAGCATCGCTACTTCAGATATAGTAGATTTTATGTTAATAGGGACTTTTTTCAGGATATAAGAGCTTAACCCGCTTCTCGCGTAATGCTAATTCTTCTTTTTGTAGCTGCTCTAACTGCTCTACTACTTCTTCCGAGACGCCTATAATAGAAGCCATTTGCCGAATTTTTGCCTTTTCCTCTGGATGAAATTCTCCATCAGCAGCACAAGCCCTAATTGCTGTGAGGAGTAAATCTCTCTGTGCTATGGAAACCTGAGGAGAACGAGCAATTACTTCTTCTAAATCTTCATCTGCTTGATATGCTTTTAGCTCTTCAATCACCCAGTCTGCTACTCCCCAAGATGCACAGAATCCAATAGCCCAATCTTTTTCTTCTTGGGAAAGAATTCCATCTCCTTTTGCACAACATAAAACTGATTTCATATAAATGCAACAATCCTCATCTGTAGGAACCTGGGTAAAACCAAAGAACCAATTAAATATCCAGGATTGACCAAGCTTTTTGATGTCAGACATAAATTTGTTTTTCTTGTTTACAACAGTAGTATCATCTCATTGGTGTTGCAAGAATACAAGGACAGTTAAGACAGTTAAGACAGTTAAGACAGTTATTATTAAAGGTCTTAACTTTCCTTGCATTACCATTAAGGAATTATGAACGTAACGTTAAGCATTCCGATATCAAGAAAAACGAAAAAAATCAAGATTTTTCATTGCTACTCAAAAAAGTAATAACTTGAGTAAAAGTCCTTTGTCATGGGAGCTAGTGAGAAGATGCCAATATTTGTCAAAATTGAACAAGGTAAAGTCGATAAATCTACCTTTGACCAATACGTACCCGCCCATAAAGCCTACGTTCAAGAGTTGATTGCAAAAGGACACAAAGCGCGAACAGGCTATTGGGCAGAAGCACGAGGGGGGATGTTGCTGTTTGAGGCAGCCTCAATGGCTGAGGCAGAAGCGATTGTAGCTAGCGATCCCTTGGTACAACACGGTTGTGTCCATTACCAACTTTATGAATGGCGAATTGTTATGGAGTAAGACACATTTATTGAATTTTAATGTTATGCTTTTATAAGACCTGGATCTATGCGACTGCAACACCCAAACCTTGTCAGAACCGGAAGGTAGCAGCAACACGGGAGGCTTGTAGTAGGCGTAGTCTCCGGGTCGCCCTATTTTTAGGAGCGTTCAGCAGCAATGCCTGGTTTTGGAGATATTGTTCAAAAAGCTTTTTACCTTGGTGTAGGACTAGCTTCTTACGCTGGCGAAAAAGCAGGGGGGAAATTAGCCGAACTGCGATCGCAAGTCCAAAAACTGGCAGATGAAATGGTGGCCAAGGGCGAAATGACCACAGAAGAAGCACGGCGCTTTGTGGAAGATATGATGACGCAAGCCCAACAACCCCAAGCATCTGCTGAAAACCCACAAAAAACTCCTTCTTCAGAACCTCGCCGCATCGAAATTTTAGAGGAAGATGAAGAACCGACGGTGAAAGAAGCATCAACTGACAACGTAGATCAATTACGCGAACAAGTGCTAGAACTGCAAGAAGAGTTAAAACGATTGCAACACGATTAGTAAGAAGCTTTACTTACCTCTAAATTCAGTAATAACTAGCAGTTGGACACAGGAATATATATATAAAATTGGTATCATACATTGCCTAATTTGTACTTTCGTACATAAAATTAGACACTAAAAAACGTCCTGTTTATAGCCTCTAAAGGCATCAATTTTATGGAACAGTGGCAAAAAGATTTCATAGAAATAGTAGAAACAGTAGCAGATGAAGTAGAGCGTTTCTTCCTGGGAATGGGCGAAATGGTAGACGCCATTTTTGACTTAACGGAAGAAATTACTGAGCAAGTACACAGTAACATTATTACTGAGGTCGATAGGTGTTTACAAGATTTAGCCGAACCGATGATGGAAGCTTACTGCGACTTAGAAGAGGTTATGGCAGATATAGATCCGGGTTTTCCGTATTCAGTGGAACCAACAGCTGAAAAAAATCCCGCTTGCATGGGTTGTACTCACTACCACGGTCAAGTTTATGGCGGTAACTTATTAGTTTGTGCCATGCACCCCCACGGTTATGAAGATGAGATTTGTCCAGACTGGGAGAAGGAAGAGTGTTGAGGAGATGGGGAGGTGGGGGGATGAGGGAGACAAGGGAGCAGGGGAAGAAAAGACTAATGACCAAAGACCAATGACCAATGACTAATGACCAATGACTAATAACAATTTATCTGAAAGTGTATCTCAGCCAACCCAAGAAATGAAGTATGGCGAGCGTAATATAGCAGAAGGCGAATTAATTACCTTTCCGAATCCGCGTGTGGGAAGGCGATACGATGTCAGTATTAGCTTGCCGGAGTTTACTTGTAAATGCCCATTTTCGGGGTATCCTGATTTTGCGACTATTTATATTACCTATATGCCTGATGAACGAGTAGTAGAATTGAAGGCACTCAAACTTTACATTAATAGTTATCGCGATCGCTATATTTCTCACGAAGAATCTGCTAATCAAATTTTGGATGATTTCGTCGCAGCTTGCGACCCATTAGAAGTCACAGTAAAAGCAGATTTCAGCCCTCGTGGCAATGTTCATACTGTAGTTGAAGTACGTCACCAAAAAAGTCACTAGACTTCTTGCATAAGTAGGGAAAAGGGGCAGGGGAAAGGGGGAAAGGTTTGGTATTTTCCCTTTCGCCAATAAAGATGCATCCCTTTTTTCACAAGGGTGCAAAAAGCACTTTAAGAAGTCTGATGACCAATGACTAAATAACTAATGACATTAACAGTCAAGATGTGTAAAGTAGTTGAAGATCAGTTAGCTAATCTTATCTTTAACACATCCATCTATGGATAGAAAAAATAGAAAAAACCGACGCCTTTTGCTGCTAGTTGTTTCCTGTAGTATCACTGGTGTAATTTTAGGAGGTACTGCTAGTTGGGCAGAAAGCAATCTGTGTTTGCAAGATAGCAAAGTTACAAGTGATTGCCTAACACAAGATCCAGTTGAAAAAACTATTCAAGGTATGAGTACGGGATTATTAGCCGGCGCTGGAGCCGCTTTTGGTGCAGCATGGCAGTTACGCCATGAAGATTAAGCTCAAGTACGCTTAATTTAGGAAATCATAAAGTAAACCCCAGCCAGTATCTTGTGGCTGGAGTTTTCTGTTTGGGTTTATTATCAGTTTGTTCAACCGCATATTTAATTAAATATTTACACTATTTACACTCAGCAATTTTGAATTAAGCGATCGCACTGGATTGTAGTCAAGTTTTTTGAGTATTTTAGCTGATTGACAAAATTGGTTTTTCTTAGTTTCTCACAGCAGAAATATCCAATTCACGTAAGTTTAGAATTCGCAAAAATCAAAGTAAAATTGCAACTATTAGCAAAACTTCAACTATTCAGTGTAAAAATTTATTAAGAATGATTCCCAACTCACGAGCTACGATTCAGGATGAATTGAAGTCCGAATGGGTGATAGCGGAGCGGTAGCGAGTCTTGCCTACGGCACGCTGCGCGAACGAGCGTCGCGTCTGAATATTGGTTTAAAACCTTGCCCTAGTGGGTAAAAGTAATATTAAAAATTTTTTCTTGATTAAAACTTTATCCCTTTATAGGTAGAGTATTCTGAATTCTGAATTCTGAATTTGTGAATTCTGAATCTTGTTTTATTCTTTGTTGACACTCAGTTGTTAAAGTGACGATGGCAATGGTAGACTTTCAGACTAAATCTCATCTCTTTGGGCAGAAAAAAACACTCATAGATTTGCTACACCAACGAGTGAAAAACCAGCCGTATCAGGAAGCTTACATTTTTCTTCAAGATGGTGAAATAGAAACTCAACGTCTAAGTTACCAAGAGTTGGAAGATCGAGTAAAGGCGATGGCTGCTCATCTCCAATGTCTTTGCTCGCCAGGAGATAGAGCCTTACTACTTTACCCCCCTGGATTAGACTTTATTGCAGGCTTTTTTGCCTGTGTCTATGCTGGAATTATTGCTGTACCTGCCTATCCACCCAAACGCAACCAAAAACTATCAAGGTTGCAAGCGATTATTCGAGACGCTGAAGCTACGTTGTTACTAACCACCGCAGATATGTTCCAATTGATTGAGCAATATGGAACGAATGAACCAACATTTAAAAATTTGCATTGGGTTTTAACTGATAAAATAGTGACCTCCGCAGATGACTTTACACCTGTAGCGGTGGAATCCAATACCCTAGCATTGCTACAATACACCTCTGGTTCCACTGGAATTCCCAAGGGAGTAATGGTTTCTCACAGGAATTTGCTGCACAACTGCACAGCCATCCTGCAATTTTTAGAGAAAAGTCCTGATGTTCCCGATGTTGGATTTTCTTGGTTACCGCCATACCACGATATGGGATTAATCGGATGCATATTGCAACCTCTGTCCGGGGGATTTCCTTTAATCATCATGCCACCGATGGCATTTTTACAAAAGCCGATACGTTGGCTAAAAGCAATTTCAAAATATAAGGTCACTGTGAGTGCAGGGCCTAACTTTGCTTACGATCTCTGCGTGCAGAATATGAGACCGGAGGAATTAGAAGATTTAGATTTGAGCAGCTGGGAACTTGCTCTCAATGGTGCTGAACCTATTCGCGCTGAAACTCTAGAGTCTTTTACTAGACAATTTTCGCCCTACGGATTTCGCCTTAGTAGTTTCCAACCTTGTTATGGAATGGCAGAGACAACGTTGTTAGTTACTGGAGTCAAGAAAGCTGAAGTCCCAAAGATTAAGGTTTGCGATGGTAAGGCTTTAGAGCAAAACCAAGTGATTAGCGATAACACCACCAAAAACGATAGAAAATTAGTTAGTTGCGGTCATCCTTGGTTTAATCAAACGGTGACCATTGTTAATCCAGTTTCCTTAACTGAGTGCAAACCAGGACAAGTGGGAGAAATCTGGGTTGCTGGTGAGAGTGTAGCGCAGGGATATTGGAATCGACCCAAGGAAACCGAGAAAACATTTCATGCTTATCTAGCCGATACGGGAGAGGGGCCGTTTTTGCGAACCGGAGATTTAGGGTTTTGGGACGATGAAGCAGGGTTGTTTGTTACGGGTCGTCTGAAGGATTTATTAGTGATTCGAGGACGAAATTATTACCCCCAAGACATCGAACAAACAGTAGAAACTAGTCACCCAGCGTTAGCCGATCACAGTAGTGCAGCCTTTTGTGTTGAGATGGGTGCAGGCGATGTTTACCTTGAAAAGTTTGGCTCGGAGGAAACCTCGGCTCCACGCCAGTTGCTTTCCGACACAGAGCAACAGGAACGTACTGGCTCAACTTTTCGCTATGACGGGCTAAGCCTACGCTTAATTGTTGTTTGTGAAGTGAAGCGGACTTTTTTGCGAAATTTGAATGCCCAGGAAGTTGTCAAAACCATTCGCCAATCTGTGTTGCGAGAACATGATTTACAAGTTTATCGAGTCTTGCTCATCAAACCCGGAACTCTTCCGAAAACCTCCAGTGGCAAAATTCAACGCTTAGCTTGCCGTGAAAATTTTTTGTCGGGTAATTTTTCAATTGTCAACTCAGAATCGACAGATATTCCCCAACCTATTCATTTAAAAGAATATGTCCAGGAATATAACATCGAGTCGATTCAAAATTGGATATCTCAATGGTTAGCGGCGAAATTGAATATTCCCAGAGAATCCATTCACCAAAGGGAATCTTTTGAAACCTATGGTTTGGATTCTTTGCAAGTAGCAAAATTCATCCAAGACCTGGAGGCTTGGTCTGGCTATTTACTCAACATCTATACACTGCAAAACTGTGCAGACATCGCCACCTTAGCAGCATATTTAGCCAAAGAACTCAGCGACCAAAACCAACAACCTTTAACTCAAATTCCCACAGAATCCTATCAATTTGAATCTTTTCCAGAATATACACAATTCCAGCAAAAATTAACCCAAATTCAAACTTTAGAAATTCCCAATCCTTATTTTCAAATGCAGGAATCTATCACTAGAGATTGTACTCAAATTCAAGGACGTAGGCTGATTAATTTTTCAACTTACAATTATTTGGGTTTATCAGGAGATGCAATAGTTTCCGCAGCAGCTAAAGAAGCCATCGATCGCTATGGTACATCCGTTGGTGCCAGCCGTTTGGCATCCGGCGAACGTATTCTACATCAAGAATTAGAACGAGAAATTGCAGATTTAATTGGTACAGAAGATTGCATCGTTTATGTCAGCGGTCATGCCACTAATGTTACTACCATTGGACATTTGTTTCATTCCCAAGATTTAATTTTTTACGATGCCCTCAGCCACAATAGTATTTTGCAAGGCTGCACTTTATCTGGTGCGAAAGCCATACCTTTTCCTCATAACGATTGGCAAGCTTTAGATGAAATGCTGCAAGACCAGCGTCAATATTATCGCCGAGTTTTGATTGTGATTGAAGGCATTTATAGCATGGATGGCGATATCCCAGATTTACCCCGGTTTATTGAACTCAAGCAACGCCACAAAGCCTTGCTTATGGTAGACGAAGCCCATTCCATCGGCGTACTGGGGGAACACGGACGGGGTATTGCTGAGTTTTTTGGCGTACAGCCAACCGATGTAGACTTGTGGATGGGAACACTCAGTAAAGCTTTTGCCAGTTGTGGCGGCTATATTGCCGGTTCTGTTGCCTTGGTGAGTTATTTAAAATACACGGCTCCTGGTTTTGTTTACAGTGTGGGATTATCTCCCGCAAATACCGCCGCGGCTTTAGCAGCCTTGCGTTTACTCAAAACTGAACCCACAAAAGTCAAAACATTGCAACAGCGATCGCAATACTTTTTAAAACTAGCTCAAACTCAGGGTTGGAATACAGGTACAAGCCAAAATTCTCCAATCATTCCCATTGTGGTGGGCAATTCCTTAACCTGCATTCAGCTTTCACATTTTCTATTTCAAGCAGGGATCAACGTTCAACCGATGATTTATCCAGCCGTGGCTAATCATGCTGCACGCCTGCGATTTTTTATTAGTTGTCTGCATACAGAAGAACAAATTAATATGGCGATCGCAGCCTTAGCGGTGGCATTTTCCCAAGTATCCACACAATAGAAGGTACTGAAGATTCAACATACAGCAAATTGCAGGTTCATAAAGTACAGTAGCAACAGTCTGTAAACCAGTTTTTTAGATGTTTAGGATTAATTAAATCAAGAGCAGTCGCAATCAGAATATCAACCATTTTTGTTGTAGTTGGAGAGAATTGACGCAAAAAAGCTTTTATTGCGTAAGTCCTGTCACAGTACGATTTAACTATTCCCAACACTGAGCAAAAAATCGCTCCTAAGTGCTACCAATACGTGGGATGCTGGTTGATTGATTAGGGAGTATTTGCAGATGTCTGTTGTTTCTAGTGTCACTGTTACCGTCCCCGCCACAACTGCTAATTTGGGGCCCGGTTTTGATTGTATCGGTGCGGCTTTAAAGCTGTACAATCATTTTAAATTTACTCGTGTGGAAGAGGGCGGATTCAGCATCGCTGTAACGGGTGAAGAAGCTCAACGAGTACAAACCGATGAAAGCAATCTTCTGTACCAAGCATTTCTCAGATTCTATCAACACATAGAGCAGACACCGCCAGGGGTGAAAATTGAAATTCAGCTGGGTGTACCACTGGCGAGGGGTTTGGGTAGTTCAGCGACAGCAATTGTTGGTGGGTTGGTTGCGGCGAACCAGCTTGAAGGTGCGCCCATGAGTCAGTCGCAGGTGATGGAATTAGCGATCGCAATGGAAGGACATCCTGATAATGTGGTTCCAGCTTTGTTGGGTGGATGTCGGCTGGCTGCTTCTGGTGGTGCAGGTTGGGAAATTTGTGATGTTCCTTGGCATCAAGACATCATACTAGTTGTAGCTATTCCCGATTTTGAACTTTCCACTTCCGAAGCACGGCGGGTTTTACCAACCCAAGTCACTCGTGCAGATGCCATTTTTAATACTGCACATTTGGGTTTATTATTGCGTGGCTTGGAAACCGGTAAACCAGAATGGATAAAAACCGCTTTGCAAGATAAATTGCATCAGCCCTATCGCAAAGCTTTAATTCCTGGTTACGATGCTATCAATCTAGCAGCTGTGACAGCTGGTGCTTATGGCATGGTTATTAGTGGTGCAGGGCCGACACTGTTAGCTTTGACGGATGAGTTACACTCAGAGGCTGTGGCAGCAGCGATGTCTACTGCTTGGGAACAAGAAGGAATTATAGCCAATGTGCGATCGCTTTCTCTAGATATCCAAGGCGCAAAAACTTAAAAGATTGGATATGGGGCATTGGAAGTGTTAACTGATAACTGTTGACTGATGAGTGTTGACTGGTGACTGATGACTGTTGACTGGGGAGTTATTATTCTCCCCTGCCTAGTACTCTGCCAACCCAAAAATGCGCTTCTTTCGGGCTGGGGAAACGAAAAGAGGTAAAGGGTAAGGGATTTAAAACCTTTCCCCTTTCCCCTTTCCCCTTTACCCTTTACCCTTTCCCCTTTCCCCCGCTAAGTCACGAAAGCGAACTACTAGACACTGATTGGTTATTTTTTTATTAGTCCCTTGTTACAGAATGGTGTAGTTCACAATACATTATGTGCCACTTTTAAAGCCGGAATGCGGCTTTCATGCATGAAATTAAATATAATGCTACAATCCCCTATGAGTAAATTTAACGATTAAATTTCCATTTAAATTTAGTGACAAAAAATTCATCACTAGTATGGTTAAAAAGTTAAATTCAGCTAATAGTTAACACTAGTAGCTAATAACTGCATATTGGAGGGACTTTATCCCAGCAGCAAAAATAAAAAATTGATAATTAATAACTGTTAGAATTGCTAAATTTACTGAGAAAATTTGCAAATAGTTGGCAATAGAGTTGTGATTTAAAAAAATCATAACCTGTTCACAACCTAAATTAAATAATACAAAATAGCAGTCCATACTCAAAGCAATCAATTGCTGCTCTTTGGCTGTTTTCACCAACCTCACACATAGCTCATGCACATTCTGATCTATTCCTACAACTATCATCCAGAGCCGATTGGAATTGCTCCCTTAATGACTGAATTGGCAGAAGGACTAGTAAAGCGAGGTCATGAAGTGCGAGTAATCACTGCAATGCCCAATTATCCCCAGCGACGGATTTACGATGAGTATCAGGGTAAATGGTACGTAACCGAACGCAAAAATGGTGTGACAATCCAACGAAGTTACGTACGAATAAAGTCCAAACCAAACCTTGTAGATCGGTTGTTGTTGGAGTTGAGCTTTATTTTTACAAGTTTACCGCTAGCCTTTAAAGGTCATCGCCCAGATGCGATAATATTAACAGTTCCGCCTCTACTAGGTATCTTACCAGCAACAATATTTAGCTACTTATACAACTGCCCATTAATTTTGAATGTGCAAGATATATTACCAGAAGCAGCTGTGCGTGTTGGGCTGCTGAAAAACAAGTGGATGATCCGTACTCTTGCAGCTTTAGAAAAATTAGCATATCAAACTGCACACAAAATTAGCGTCATTGCTGATGGGTTTAGTGAGAATTTAGTGAATAAAGGAGTACCTGTTAACAAAATTGTTTGTATTCCCAATTGGGTGAATATAAATTTCATTCGTCCTTTACCGAAACACGAAAATTCCTGGAGAGCTACACATCAATTAGATGACAAATTTGTAGTACTTTATTCTGGAAACATTGCCCTTACACAAGGTTTAGAAACAGTAATAGAAGCAGCGATTTGTTTGCGTCACCTCAAGGATATTGTCTTTGTGATTGTTGGTGAATCAAGAGCATTGCACAGGTTACAACAATATTGTTTATTGAAGGGAGCAGATAATGTTTTGCTGCTACCATTGCAGCCACGAGAAAAACTACCAGAAATGCTAGCAGCATCAGACGTAGGGCTGATTGTGCAAAAACACAATGTAATTTCATTCAATATGCCTTCAAAAATACCACTCCTTTTGGCCAGCGGTCGCCCCATTGTGGGTTCAGTTCCCGCTAGCGGTACTGCGGCCAGAGCGATCGCACTCAGTGGTGGTGGCATAATTGTGGAACCAGAATCACCCCATGCTTTAGCAGATGCAGTGCAGAATTTATATACCAACCCGACTTTAGCAGCCAAACTAGGTCAACTAGGCAGACAGTTCGCCGAAGCAAACTATTCATTAGAGCAAGCACTCGATCGCTATGAGTGGCTATTTTCTCAGGTTGTGGTCAATCAAAAATCAATGGAAACCATACTACCAGAATTAGATTCTAAAAAATCTGTTGTGGATGGGTGAAAGGTGTTGTGAGTGGTGAGTTTGGAGTTAGGAGTTAGGAGTTAGGAGTTAGGAGTTAGGAGTTTGGAGTTAGGAGTTTGGAGTTAGGAGTTTGGAGTTTGGAGTTAGGAGTTGTTCTTCTTGTCTCCCCATCTCCCCACCTCCCCATCCCCAAATCTGAGAAAATTAAATCACCCGATCGGGTGACCTAAGTGTAGGAAGTTGAAATAGATGAAAAAGAGGACTATGGATCGATAAACACTGATTGTGCTTCGTTCTTGGTGAGGATAAATCAATGAAACTCGCTATTTTGATGAAATAGATTCTGAAATAATTAGTGATTGGTCACTCTTTTCTTCCTTCAGATCAATATTCAGTATTGATTAAGAACGGTAAACTCATTTTTAGCATTACCAATCTTCTTTACTATGTAGTTATAATGCAACCTAATACTTAAATAAAGATGCAAGCAAGCACTTGCTAACACTTATGAAAAACCCAGCATCAGGTTGCCCATCTGAGGTGATACAAGACTGACAAATTGCTGCTCAGACAGCTGGTTGTGTATAAAAAACAGCGAGGAGAACGGTACAGTGCGCTCAGATATTGATTTGAAAGCATCTTTGCATAATTTTGCAGGTATTTTGCTTTGCCTGAGAGGCAGAGATATAGGGTAGGAGAGATGGGGAGAGGGGGAAGACAAGGCAGAAAAATTACGACCTTGTCGCCCTTGTCCCCCTTGTCCCCCTTGTCTCCGTATCTCCCCATCTCCCCCATCTCCCCACACTCCCTGCTTACCCCATACCCTCTTCCTCGTTGACCTAAATAAGATTGCTCAAGTCTAGATTCACAAGACGAGAAAACCAAAATGTCCCATTCTGAGTTCCCTGAATCTTCTTTTCCTGTTGAAACAGAACAGCCTGCTGTTAATGATTCCAGTCAAGAGTCCGAATCTTTGTCGGAGCGATCGCCCAAATCGCCTAAAAAGCGACGTTGGCCGCTGCTGTTGGGAATTATCCTCGTAATTGCAGGTGTTGGTTTTGGTTGGCGCTGGTGGAAGACTAGCAGTGCTAGCAATGGAGCATCAGGTAATCAGGCCGCTCCTGGTCAACCTATGGCAGTTCCGGTGAAGCTAGCAACAATAGAGACAGAAACTACACAAGAAAGTTCCCAGTTTCTTGGCTCCTTAGAAGCTCCTCGTTCGGTAACTATCAAGCCACAAATTGAAGGACGAATTACCCAGATTTTTGTCAAAGAAGGCAATCGAGTACAACAAGGGCAAGTTATTTTTACCTTGCAAAGCGATGATGCCCAAGCTCAGTTATTACAAGCCAGAGGCGCACTCCAACAAGCCCAGGCGCGTCTTGCTGAACTTGTAGCGGGTACTCGGCGAGAAGAAATTGCCCAAGCTAGAGCGCAGTTAGCCCAAGCCCAAGCTCGCCTGAGGGATGCCCAAACGGGAGCGCAGCCACAAGAAATTGCCCAAGCTGAGGCTCAAATCGAGTCAGCGAAATCTGATGTGGAGCTAGCACAGTCACGAGCCAAACGATACGAGCAATTGCGAAAAGAAGGTGCGGTTTCCCAAGATGCCTTAGAAGGATATCTCAAGGAACAGAAGAGTGCTGAAGCTGCCCTTGTAGTAGCCCAGAAACGCTTAGACCAACTCCGCCAAAGTAGAAACTCTAGTATCAATGAGCTAGCTGCTGCTGTAGAACAACAGCAACAGAACCTCAGACAGTTGGAAAATGGCTCTCGTCCAGAAGAAATTGCCCAAGCGCGATCGCAAGTTACTCAAGCAGCAGGTCAAGTCCAAGCTGCCCAAGTGCAACTGCAATATACAAAAGTTCTAGCTCCTTTTACCGGCATTGTTGGTGATATTCCCACAAAAGTTGGAGATTACGTACAAAGAGCAGACCAGCTCACCACATTAACTAGAAATGACTCATTAGAACTGAATATTTCCATTCCCCTAGAAGAAGCCAAAAAGTTGCGCTTGGGATTACCCGTACAAATGCTTGATGCCCAAGGCAAAGCCATAGCCACAGGTAAAATCAGTTTCATTTCCCCAAATACAAATTTAGATTCCCAAACAGTTTTAGCCAAAGCCAACTTTGGCAATTCTACAAGGCAACTGCTTAATGGCCAGTCAGTACAAACCAAAGTCATTTGGGACGAACGCCCAGGCATTTTAATTCCAGTGACAGCAGTATCTCGTCTCGGTGGCGAGACATTCGTCTTTGTGGCTGAAGCACCAGCGCAAAACTCTAAACCTGAAGCGCCAAAAGCTGAAGCACCAGCGCAAAACTCTAAACCCGCAGCGCCAAAATTGGTCGCTCAACAAAAACCCGTGAAACTGGGAGCTATTGAGGGCAATAATTATCAAGTCCTCGAAGGACTCAAACCTGGTGACAAAATAGTTGTTTCTGGTATTCTCAACCTCACCAATGGCGTCCCCATCACTCCCGCACCGGAAACAGTCGGTAGTCGGAATTTTTAAGTGAAACGAGACTGGGCGGGGGGAGATGGCAACGCCTTGGAGAAAGGTAAAACGAGGGATCTTTCTTTTCCCCTTTTCTACTTTGCCCTTTGCCCCTTGCCCTTTGCCCTTTGCCCTACGCCCAATGCCCAATGCCAAATACCCAATGCCCAATTTTCTAAATTATGTTTGTTGACTTTTTTATTAAGCGACCAATCTTTGCATCGGTCTGCGCCATTATTATCCTATTAATAGGATTAATCAGTATTCCTACACTGCCGATCGCCAGGTTTCCAGAAATTAGTCCCACCCAAATCAGTGTCACTTCCAACTACAGTGGAGCCAGTGCCGAAGTTGTAGAAAGCGGCGTTACCAATATCTTAGAAAGACAAATCAACGGCGTTGAGGGACTGAGATATATCACTTCTAGCAGCAGTAATGACGGTACTAGTACCATTACAGTCACTTTTGATTCATCGCGGGACAAAGATATTGCGGCTGTAGATGTGCAAAATCGTGTTTCTGTTGCCCAACCGCAATTACCAGAGTCTGTACAACGCACTGGTGTACGGGTATCAAAAGAGTCTAATAATATTCTTTTGGCAATTGGTCTATTTGCGGAAAATAACGAATACGACAATACATTTTTAAGTAACTATGCTGACCTTTACTTAGCAGACGCCCTAAAAAGAGTTAAAGGTGTCAGTAATGCCCAAGTTTTTGGCGAACGTCGCTACGCCATGCGTTTGTGGTTAGATCCGAATCGCCTGGCTAGCCGGAGATTAACAACTCAAGATGTGGCAGACGCCTTATCCGAACAAAATATCCAGGTGGGTGCAGGGAGAATTGGGCAAGAACCGGCTCCGGAAGGACAAAGATATCAAATCGATGTGCGTGCTGCCAGTCGTTTAACAGATACCAGAGAATTTGACGAAATTGTCTTGAAAACAGAAGATGATGGCACATTAGTTAAGCTCAAAGATGTCGGCAAAGCAGAACTAGGTGCAGAAAATTACAACACATTTCTGCGATTTCTGGGTAAAGATGCCATTGGTTTGGGAATTTATCAAGTTCCTGGTAGTAATGCCTTGGATGTCGCCAGGGGGGTGAAAGCGGAAATGGCGCGATTGGCTCCGAGTTTTCCCCCAGGTATGAAATATCAGGTAGCTTTTGACACTACAATGTTTGTCGAAGAATCGATGACAGAAGTAATCAAGACTCTGATTGAAGCGGTGTTGCTGGTTGTAATTGTCATTTTCGTCTTTTTGCAGGATTGGCGAACCACGTTAATTCCAGCTGTGACAATTCCACTATCTTTGGTTGGCACATTTGCATTCGTCAAAGTTTTTAACTTTTCCATTAACAGTTTGACGTTGTTTGGTCTGACTTTAGCATCTGGGATGGTGGTAGACGATGCCATCGTTGTAGTGGAGCAAATCAGCCGTTTTATTCAGGATAAAGGTATGAATCCTCGCCGCGCCGCTAGCGAATCAATGGCGGAACTTTTCGGGGCGGTGATTGCAACTTCATTAGTATTGATGGCGGTGTTTGTTCCAGTGGCTTTCTTTCCAGGAACCACAGGCGCACTTTATCGCCAATTTGCGCTGACCATTGCCTTTTCCATTGCGATTTCTACTTTTTTGGCTTTGACTTTGACACCTTCTTTATGTGGGGTGTTGTTGCGTCAAGGACAAACACCTCCCAGGTGGATTGGTTGGCTGTTTGACCTGATTAATCGGTTTTTAGAATGGGTAAGATCGGGTTATGAGCGATCGCTGACTTATCTCACACGCATCAAAAGTATCGTTATTGGCTTGTTTATCGTTTCCTTAGGAATGACTGCTTGGCTTTACACCACAGTACCTACAGCGTTTCTTCCAGACGAAGACGAGGGTTATTTCATCACAATTATCCAAGGGCCCCAAGGCGTTTCGCTGCAATATACCAGCGATGTCATGGCACAGGTAGAAAAAGAAATTCTGCAAATTCCGGAAATAGTAGGAACTTTTGCCGTAGGAGGATTTGGGTTTAGTGGTAGCACTGCTAATAGTGGCATCATATTTACAACTTTAAAACCTTGGGACGAACGCTCAAGACCAGATCAATCTGTACAAGCGATAATTGGCAGATTACAAGGTAAATTGTTGTCTATACCAGAAGCCAGAGTATTTCCGGTAAATCCGCCACCAATTCAGGGTTTGGGTAACTTTGGCGGCTTCGTCTTTCAGCTGCAAGACCGCAGAGGTAACAGTGGTTTAGAAAGTTTGGTGCAATCAATGGGGCAATTACTCGGTCGCGCCAATCAAACGCCAGGATTACGAGCTGTATTCAGTACCTTTGCCGCAGATACACCGCAATTACTTGTGGAAGTAGACCGCAATAAAGCCAAATCACTGCAAGTTCCCATTGATGATATCTTCAGTACTTTACAAACTGCTTTGGGTTCGCAATATGTGAACGATTTCAATCTCCAGCAGCGAAATTATCGGGTTTATATCCAAGCAGATGAACAATTTCGTTCTAATCCCAAAGATATTGGTAAACTCTACGTTCGTTCCCAAAAGAATCAAATGATTCCTTTGAGTAACTTAGTAAAAGTAACACCAACTGTGGGAGCGCAAACAATAAATCACTATAATTTGTTCCGCTCAATTGAAATTAATGGTTCTGCTGCTCCCGGCTCTAGTTCTGGAGACGCTATTAAAGCAATGGAACAAGTTTCTCAAGCAGTTTTACCTCCAGGTTTTGGTTATGAGTGGTCGGGAACTGCTCTAGAAGAAATAGATTCTGCCGGCTTAGCACCTCTGATTTTTGGCTTAGGATTGATATTTGTATTTTTGGTATTAGCTGCTCAGTACGAAAACTACATTGACCCTTTGATTATTATGTTGTCAGTTCCCTTAGCGATTTTCGGAGCGCTGATAGCTCAATCAATGCGGGGTTTTGCCAATGATGTTTACTGTCAAATTGGTCTAGTAATGTTGATTGGCTTGGCTAGTAAGAACGCTATCTTAATTGTGGAATTTGCTAACCAATTGCGAGACCAAGGACTGTCTATGAATAAAGCAGTAATTGAGGCTTCACAAGAGCGATTACGTCCAATTTTGATGACTGCTTTTTCTACTTTGATTGGGATTTTCCCCTTGGTTACTGCCGCAGGTGCAGGGGCGGGTAGTCGCCAATCTTTAGGAACAACTGTTTTTGGAGGCATGTTAATTGCTACTTTTTTGAGTTTGTTTGTAGTGCCGATTTTGTATATTGTGATTAAGGGAACAACGGAGCGATTATTCAAGAAGAATTCAGAAGTCAGGACTCAGAATTCAGTATGATTTTAAGTCTAATTCGGTAATGAATATTGGTTTGAAATTTTGACTTTTGTCAGTAAAACCAAATTCAAATATTCTTCAGATGATTACTTCACCCATCAAAGAACTGACTACTCACCGATTCTGACTTCTGAATTCTGACTTCTGACTTCTGACTTCTGACTTCTGACTTCTGACTTCTGAATTCTGACTTCTGAATTCTGAATTCTGAATTCTGAATTCTGAATTCTAATATCATTTAGCTCAATTGTAGCGACAGTTAAAAAGGTAATTAACTGTCGCTATTTATCGTAAGATAGACTGTAGGCTAGGCTACTTTTAGAGGGGAAGGCATGAAAATCGCTATTGGCAGTGATGAACGCACTAACCTGACAGATATTGTATTAGAAGAACTCAAGCGGCGTGGGCATGAAGTTATACCTTTTGGTTCTCTAGCAGAGGATCGTCGAGAAGTTGATTGGCCTATCAGTAGTAGTAAGGTTGCTTTGGCAGTAGCAACTCAGAAAGTAGATGAGGGAATTGTTTTTTGTTGGACTGGTACTGGTGCATCCATCGCTGCGAACAAAGTCTGTGGGATACGTGCTGCTTTGTGCCATGATGCTGAGACGGCCAGGGGTGCCCGCATTTGGAATCATGCTAACGTCCTAGTGTTAAGTTTACGGGCAACTACAGAAGCGATCGCCAAAGAAATATTAGATGCCTGGTTTAGCACCCCCTATTCTGAAGATGACTGGAATTTGCTCCAAATCAAGCGAATTCGACAACTAGAGAAATAAAGGCAACAATTAGGAAAACTCCAAAAGTTGTTAACGGTTGAGTGTTCGCAGTTAACAGTCAACCATCAACTAAGTAAACAATTTAAGCCCATTGCCTATTCCCTGTTCCCTTCCATACGTGCAGCCTGAACGAGAGCTTGAAAAAGTCTTTGATTACTGGGATCTAAAGTAGAAAGCTCAGGATGCCATTGCACGCCAATTGCCCAAGGATGGTCTTCATGCTCCACAGCTTCAATTACTCCATCATCTAGAGCATGACCAACAACCCGCCAACCAGATGGTACTTTATCCACTGCTTGATGGTGCCAAGAAACTACAGATAGATGAGAATTTTGCAAACAATTGGCTAAACAACTTTCTACATCTATTTTCACCAAATGTTCTGTAGGCAAACGCCGTCCTGGCTCAGGCTCTAGGCGATGCAATGGAGATGTACCATAAACATCTGGAATGTGAGGAATTAGAGTACCTCCACAGGTGACCATGAGAATTTGTAAACCCCGGCAAATACCCAATATCGGCAGATGACGGTCAAGGGCAAACTTGGCGAGTTGCAATTCAAATGCATCACGTTCGCTATCAACAGCATAAATGCTAGGATGAGCAAAACCGTTGTAGCAAACAGGGTTAATATCTCCGCCACCAGAGATAATTAAACCATCCAAACAATCTAGAAGTGTAGCAGGCTCCATTTCTCCTGGTGGTAATAATATAGGAATGCCACCTGCGGCCCGGACTGCATCTATGTATTCACTTGACACAGAAAATGGTAATGTTGCCTGCCGTCCGTAGGTTGTAATGCCAATCAATGCTTTTCGAGATTTCCTACTCATCTTGATGCTATGTTGTTCTCAAACGGAATATTCTCACTTCCAGCCCAAATTACATCTTTGACTGTAACTCAGTATGAACTGCTAGCCTCACAATACGGTTCGGTTAAAGGGGAAAGGGCAAAGGGGAAAGGTTTCAAATACATCCAAATCCCTTTACCCTTTAACCTTTTGCCAGACCACAAGGTAAGTTCATACTGCTTATCCGAACCGTATTGGCTAGCTTCATTAATACTTCCTCAAAGAATTTTTACTAGTCTATCGTTAAAGTTACGATCTGCTTTGTGGGCGACCTTAGGGAATCACTGGTGAATAGTTGCATAAAATAGCTTTCCACAGTTGATATTTTTTGTGAAGCTATTTGATTTATACTTTTAAATTCGTCTAATTTGAGAGAAATGTTAAAGTTGTATGTCCAGCCTGACTTCTGACATGGTACGCGTCTATTTGCAAGAAATTGGTCAGTTCCCTTTATTAACATCCGACCAAGAAATAACTTATGGCAGGCAAGTACAACAAATGATTGCCATTGAGGAGCAAAAACAACAGCTTAGTCAACAATTAAATCGTCAACCAACTCAAGCAGAATTAGCTGATTTTGTCAATAAAGCTGAAATCGAAGTCAATCAGATACTTCAGCTTGGACAACGAGCCAAGCAAAAGATGATCGTGGCAAATCTCAGACTAGTGGTTTCCATAGCTAAAAAATACCAGCGTCGCAATCTGGAGTTTTTGGATTTGGTTCAAGAAGGGGCAATCGGTTTACAAAGGGGGATAGAAAAGTTCGATCCGAACCGGGGCTATAAGTTATCAACTTATGTATATTGGTGGATTAGTCAGGCGATTACCAGAGCGATCGCTGAAAAATCCCGTACAGTGAGACTACCAATTCACGTCAACGAAAAGCTGAGTCAAATTAAGAAGATACAGCGAGAACTGTTTCAAACACTTGGTCGTCGTGCCACTGTCGCGGAAATTGCTCAGAAACTAGACATGGAACCAAGCCAGATTCGAGAATATCTCACTGCCGCCAGTGGGACAATCTCTCTAGATTTAAGAGTAGGTGATAACCAAGATACAGAACTTAGCGAACTTCTCAGCGATGAAAGCATTTCGCCAAATGACCAGATTACTCAAGAATTGCTCCGCCAAGACTTGAATGATTTGTTGGCATCACTCAAACCCGTGCAGCGCGAAGTATTAATCTTACGCTTTGGACTATTGGATAATCAAGAACGAAGTTTGGCTCAGATTGGAGAGAAGCTCAATGTTAGTCGAGAACGAGTCCGCCAAATCCAGCAGCAAGCCATGACTGCTCTGCGTCGTCAACAACCATCCATTGGTCAATATTTATCTTCTTAAGTGGAGACTCTGCCGCTACACTTTTGGTGCAGTGTAGCGACAGATTCTTGCTCCACAAAAACACCCTTTTTGGTGTGAGTAAAAGTCTCCCTTTTTATGGGAGATTTCCAGAAATTTCAAACTTACATAACATTCCAGCAAAATATTTCCCTGTACTTGTCTGAGAAATCATTTATTTGCAATGTAATTTATGTAATTTACTATCAATATTAATTTGATAGACATCGAAATGAAGAGAGCATACGAGGGCATCTAAAGTTTTGATTCAGGATAGTTATTATTCTTGGCGATGGAGTTATATTATGTCCGCATAATTAGTTATGATTCCCACAGTATTGCACCCCAAAGAGCCAAAGCTACGCTTTGTCTCCC
>NZ_JACKZU010000122.1:0-21001 GCF_014222165.1 Nostoc sp. 2RC | reverse complement strand
AAGCTCAATGAAGTTGTAAAAAATATAAATGTTGACAAATTACATTCGTACAGCAATGCACAAAGCAACTTACGAGTTGCTTGAAGATGGAACTTTCTATGGCGAAATTCCAGAATGTCAAGGAGTTTGGGCAAACGCTACAACACTAGAAGCTTGCCGAGAAGATTTGCAAGATAGTCTAGAAGGATGGATTTTAGTAGGATTGCGTTTGGGTCATACTCTACCGATACTTGATGGTGTTGACCTGAATATTACCAAAGAGGTCGCCTAATGCCACCTTTTGGATCGATTAATCGACGGGATCTGATTCGTTATCTCAAAGATGCAGGTTTTGATGGGCCTTACCCAGGTGGTAAGCATCAATACATGGTAAAAGGTGAATTAAAGCTAACAATTCCCAATCCACATCAGGGAGACATCAGCGCAAGTTTACTAAGTAGAATATTACGCCAAGCTAATATAAGCAGAGATGAATGGGAAGCGTTATAAATTGTATGCCGGAACGCTCATTAGACATTTCTAAAGCTTAAAATCAAAAACTCAAAATTTGTAATATTTTATTATTTAAGTAAGATTTTTAGGCGAAGGTTTTGTTCATTTGGAAAATGGCAGCGAACGGCATCACGAACCATTTTCCATAGTGTGTCTATATCGTCAGCCTGAGTAAAAATTGATTCAGTTAAAGCCAAAATCAATTAATATTAATTTGCCGTCTTGACGGCGACGCATGATATTTTCTGGTTTGATATCTCGGTGAATTACACCGTGTTCATGGATGAACTTCAGCACAGGTAATATATCAGCTAAAAGCTGTTTTATCTTTTCTTCGTTAAAGGCTCCCTGTTGCTGCAATTCTTGTAATAAATTTTGTCCTTCAATCAATTCTTGTACCAAATAAAGCCGCTTATCTTGTTCAAAATAAGCAATGAGGCGGGGAATTTGTGGATGTTCGCCTAAGTCATATAGTCGTTTTGCTTCTTGCTTAAATAACTCAGTAGCTTTCTCAAGCGCATTAGTTCCTTGAACTTGGGGGACAAATTGCTTAATTACGCAAGGTTCATCTATTCTATCTGCGTCTCTGGCTTCATAAGTTCTGCTAAATCCACCCTCTCCCAAAAGTCGTATTACCCGAAAGCGATTTCTGAATAAAAGTGTAAGCGTTTGCCCACACTTAATGCAAAACTTATTGTTATCAGGGTTAAACGGATTTGAGCATGTGCCATTGGAACAGTAAAGCATATTTAGAAATTTATCAGCAGATGGTGTTATGTTAAGTTTTCCCATTTCCTGCCTACTCGATTTCATGATGCACTGTTGTGACTGGATTTACTTCTAGTGGTGTCTACAGTCTGAAGTTACTTTTGCTAGCGTAGTGATATAGGGTTTATCACTTCCCAGCACGAGGTTTTAATATGGCTCATTTAAATCAGCGTCGCAGCCAAAATGTCAATGGCGATTTTTATGTAGATACTACTTGTATTGATTGTGATACCTGTCGGTGGATGACTCCAGAAGTTTTTTCTCGTATTGATGAACAGTCAGCAGTTTATCATCAACCAACAAATGAAGCCCAAAGATTAGCAGCGCTAGAAGCACTTTTGGCTTGTCCTACTAGTTCTATTGGCACAATTGAAAAACCAAAAGATATCAAAGTTGCTCAAGAAAAGTTTCCGATTTTAGTAGAAGAAAAT
The DNA here is from genome assembly GCF_014222165.1 of Nostoc sp. 2RC. Lineage (NCBI taxonomy): Bacteria > Bacillati > Cyanobacteriota > Cyanophyceae > Nostocales > Nostocaceae > Nostoc > Nostoc sp. 2RC. Next base: position 19,310 of record NZ_JACKZU010000122.1, on the reverse strand, counting down.
ATTTATCATTGTGGCTATCATTCTGAAAAATCTTACGGTGCTGCTAGCTATTTAATTCAACTTCCAGAAGGGAATATTTTGGTGGATTCTCCTCGATTTACGCCGCCTTTAGTCAAGCGTATAGAAGAGATGGGTGGAATTCATTATATGTATTTAACTCACAGGGATGATGTTGCAGATCATCAAAAATTTGCCGAGCATTTTCAGTGTCAGCGCATCCTCCACGCTGATGAAATTTCTGCGGGAACTCGCAATGTGGAAATACAGTTAACTGGTTTTGAACCGTTTCCCTTGACTGAGGATTTATTAATTATCGTAGTTCCAGGTCATACCAAAGGACACACAGTTTTATTGTATAAAAACAAGTTTCTCTTTACTGGCGACCATCTCGCTTGGTCAGAAAGGTTGCACCAATTAGTTGCATTCCACGATGTCTGCTGGTATTCTTGGCCAGAACAAACTAAATCAATGCGTAACTTGGCTAATTACTCTTTTGAATGGGTGCTACCAGGTCATGGACGGAGGTTTCATGCTGATAGAGAAACCATGCGCCAACAGATGCAAAAGTGTATTGAATTCATGGAATCTTTGAAGTAGAGGTGCAGATTATTTTAATTGGTAAATTCTGACTCCTGAATTTACCAATTCTGCTGCAACTTATTTCTTAAAATATCTCAAACCATAACGGTCTTGATATTTGCTGATATACTCTACATTTTGTTGCTCTAATTTTGACAACAATTTAGATGAAAATTCTTTTGGTGAATATATGGGACGATACCAAGGTTGGTTATTAAAATAAGCTTGTAATTCAGGGGTATCAAAACGGCGACCGTGGCTAGCAAATATCGAATTTCGCATAATATCTAATTCAAAACCGCTTTTACCATCTAAATCTGCATCGATGACAGGTTTTTGAGAAAGCCAAAAATAAGTATTAACAGTGGTGTTCTCATTTGGCGTTGTTAACTCAGTTGGAGAAGGTGTAGGTTGAGTGGGAATAGATGGAGTTGGTGTAAATTTTGGAGTTTCTATCGCCGGACTAGGGATAGTTGATGGTGTTGGTGAAGGTGATATCGTTTTGTCTGTTATTTGTTGAGAAGGTTTTGTCAGCATTTGACCAATAATTACAGATGCACCAATTAATCCAGCTGCAATTAAACTACCGATGAGGATATTATTCTGACTATTATTTTGAGAACTTTGAGGAATTGGCTGTGGCTTTTCATGCACTGTTTGAGGTGGTGGTGCAGATACTAAAGTTGCTTGAGTTGAGACGGGTTGCGTGGGCGGAATTGGATTTGCTATGCTCAGTAAAGCATCTAGCATTGCTCTGGCTGTAGGATAGCGATCGCGTGGATGATAAGCGATCGCTCTGTCAATTATTCCTACCATCATGGGGCTAATATGACTGGCGTACTGTCGCCAAATAATTTCACCAGTTTGAGAATCTGTTTCTAATTGTTGCGCTACTCTACCAGTCAGTAAATAAATTACCGTCATTCCCAAACTATATAAATCACTCGAATAAACTGGTCTACCTGCGGCTTGTTCGCTAGGCATATACCCTGGTGTACCAATGACAATGGAACTGGTAGGATTTCCTTGGGAATTCACCACTGTTCCCATTGATTCCCGCACAGCACCAAAATCAATTAACACTGGTTTTCCGTCACGATAACGCACGATGATGTTATCGGGTTTGATGTCGCGGTGAACGATATTTTTCGAGTGGACGTAATCCAAAACAGGTAAAATATTCATGAATAATTCCAAAGCAGCAGCTTCACTAAATTGCCCTTGCTTTTGGAATTTTGCAGTTAAAGTATCACCTTCAACCCACTCCTGAACTAAATAAAATTCTCCGCCTGAAGAGAAGTAAGCATACAACGCTGGAATCTGGTCATTTGCACCACCGAGTTCTTCTAAAATCGCTGCTTCGCGTTGAAATCTCTCTTGCACTATTTGATAAATTTGCGGGTTGTTGTGAATTGGTCTTAGTTGTTTGACCACACAACGGCGCTTTGAAGGCATATAAGTGTCTTCTGCGAGGTAGGTTTGGCCAAACCCACCAGCACCCAATGTCTGGATAACTTGATAGCGATCGTTGAGCAGCTGTATTGTCATAAAAGATTACCAGCAATATTCATAAGATAGTTTTCCCAAAACTACCTTCATTTCAAATCCAGTAACCCTTGTTCTTTTAATTTAGGATTAAAGCGAATTTCTACTTGCAAACTACGCGCTTCTAATTCTTTTAAAATTTCCGCTTCTACTCGCCGCGCCACATTTTTAATAACTTTTATTTTTGCCAATTCATCATTAGCTGGATTTTGGTAATTTGCCTGTTCTTCAGATGTCATTACCTTTTTGACATCAATGGGGTTAGTCCATTTTTCCTTATAATCTCCATTTCCTGTTGGTACATTACCATTTTCAATAATCCAAGCATTTTCAATATTTTCTAAAACTGCACGACTGGGACGTTCTATAGTTTGAACTTTTACCCAATAACATTGCTGTGGTTGACGTACCAAATGCTGCTTTAGACTGAGATAAACATCACGGGAATATCCGACAAATTGTAAAGTTTTTTCTCCGTCAAAGATAGCATACACGCCGATTTTACCTTGAAATTGTTCGGGGAGTTGGCCGCGATCGCCAATATAAGGAATGTATTCCAAACTTGCCAAAGCAGGGGTATTTGTTTCAGTAGTCATAAATCAAAAACTTGCTATTACCTTTCTATTTCAAAATTTCTAGAGGAATCCTAAATCACTTAACTAAAATCTCTCTTATATCTCCTCTCTGCGTTCTCTGCGTCTGTGCGTGAAATTATTCTTCAAAATTTACGGTAAATAGCACAAAGACGACTGGGTTTAAAAATCTTAGCACTAAACATGAAATTTGGTGGTACATTAATGATGATATATTCATCAGATTCATGATACTTTTCAAACTCTGCCGGCATTCCCTTAGTAGTAGTTAAGCTATAAGGAACAGGCTGGAAAAGTAACTCCGTAAATTCAATTTTTTCACACTGTAATTGCTGGCATATTTGCTTTAAAAAAGCTTCACTAGTTAATAATTTGAATAAACTTTCTTTAGCTTGTGGTTCGAGAGTGAAACTCCCATCAAAGTTTTCAACTATTTTTAGAGGCATTTTCTCTATAGATATTAATTAACAACTCAGTGATGACATAAATTTGGCAACATTTTGTACATGCTCATACCAAAATACTGAGAAACAAAGCCTACCTTTTTCAGTGGTTGAGCTTTGTGAAAATCGTCACTTTAAGATTAGCCTATTGGATTATGGTACTTCTGTCAGCCACAAAAATAAGCTGATATGATTAAGAATCATAAAGTACAGTAGATTTTGAGAGGTAGTCCATACTTCGGATTTAATAAGTAATCAAGCGGACATGATATGAATACTCTCGCAAATTTTGAGAAATATCCGGGTAATGCATAGCCTTAGCAAGGGGAGAGTAGCGTCAGGCGAATGGGGTATCTATCGCAAACATTTTTTGAATCGGTATAACTTTCTGAAACTTTAAAATTCTTCCAAACAATAAATAAAAAAGGCAAAAGAAAATCTTCCTTTGCCTTTTTATCATTTAGATTTGGTTTTATTCGTCGTCGAAATCGTCTTCGTCTTCGTCGTCGTCTTCGTAATCTTCTTCGTCAGCAACTTCATCGGCGATTAAGTCATCGTCGTCATCTAAAATTGACCTTTCTGCACGTCGGCTACCATAACTAGGCTCTCCCAAAGTCGGAGCGTCTAAATTATAGGTACGAGCTGTGCGGTCATCTAAGACCATATCAAGGGGGTCATCAACTTCATCTAAAACACTACTGCTAATATCAGTAGCATAATCATCGATGGCACTGGTTTCTTCATAGGTATTGTAGCCAGTACCAGCCGGAATCAATCGCCCGATAATCACGTTTTCCTTTAATCCCCGCAGCCAGTCAGATTTACCTTCAATAGCTGCTTCGGTAAGTACCCGTGTCGTCTCTTGGAAGGATGCAGCAGAAATAAAGCTATCGGTGTTCAAGGATGCTTTGGTAATCCCTAATAGTACTGGGGTATACTGTGCCCTAGCACCGCCTGTGATTGCCATTGCTTCGTTCACCTGCTCAACTTGGCGCAGTTCCACCAATTCGCCGGGAAGCATTGTAGTGTCACCACCATCATCAATCCTGACTTTGTTGGTCATCTGACGCACAATTACTTCAATGTGCTTGTCGGAAATATCAATCCCTTGAGACTGATACACCATTTGCACTTCGTTCACCAAGAATGTTTGGACTTTCTGCAAAGCATGGCTAGCACAAGCATAAACCCCGTCTTCGGAACCCAAGCTAAAGAAGATTTCCAAAATTTCATGGGGGTTAGATGGCCCATCAGTCAACGGTTGTCCGGCTGAGATATGGGAGCCATCTGGGATAATTAAGTTTTGTCCGGGCCCCAGAGCATAATCTGTGACCACACCATTAGATTCTACAACCTTAATGGCGATCGCTTCATCACCATCACCGTAAACAACCTTGACTTCTCCTGCTCTTCGTGCTAAGATACACGCCTCTTTAGGTTTACGAGCTTCGAGCAATTCTTCAATCCGGGGCAAACCTTGAATAATGTCTCCGGTTTTGGCACGTTCAAATACCAACAGCACCAAGTTATCACCCCGTTGCACCAAATCACCATCTTCTATTTGCAAGACGGCACCAGGGCTGACTCGGTAGGGACGACCAAGGCGGATAGTGATAGCGTAGTTCTGAGTTTGGAGTGAGGAGTTAGCACTTTCAGAATTCACTCCTAACTCTTCGCTCTTAACTCCTAACTTTTTAACATTCGTTACTTGCCCCGATTCTTCAGTAAAAATTCCAGTGGCAACTTCTGTACCTGCTACAAGTAAGTCACCCGTCTTCACTTTCGGCTGAGTGCTGGTATTTACGGTAATCAAATCAGTTTCCCGCAACACCAAACAGCGACGGACATTTTCCGTTCCTTTTTGCACGCCGCGCACTATGCCGCCTTCTTTAGACAAGATTTGAGTGCGTGCGACTACAGAACCAGGGGCGATGGTTAGTCCATCTTGAACTTCCAGTGTTGTCTGGGTGCTACCTTGGGTGGCGTCAGCAGTAATATCTCGACGAATTACCAAGGATTCCAAAATCACTAGTTGCAAGCGTTGAATTTCTGGATCTTCGGTATCCTGTACCAATTCAATATCTGCTGCTAGGGGGGAGGCGTTATGGTCTTGTTGTTCGCCTTCTTGCTCGATTTCCAGCACTAGCTGGGTTCGCAGCAGTTCCACACCTTCTACGGATTTCACTCTTTCGGAATCCTTATAAGGTAGCCGCTGTACTGCGCGTAACTGAATAGAACGCCCAGTTTGTTGACTTACGGATGTGGTTGATGGTACATCGGGATTGTTGGGTACGGCGAACTCCACAACTGGACGACTTAACAGCGCTGGGCCTTCTGGTGTCTCCACATACTGGATATACCGTAATTCCGTGGCGACAGTGCCTTGGAACTCCTCGCCTGGTTGGACAAAGGTGTTATCTCTTCCCATAACTGCTTCAGGATCGTCCACCATCAGTAGTTCCCCTGGCTTGACGACTACTTCCCGCAGGATGTCGTTTTTCTGGGTAACTTCAATGACACCACTGTTTTGGCAGAAGATATCCTTCACAACTTCGGTGCCAGCTTCCACAAACTGACCGTCTTCTACTAACAACAAGGAGATATCTTTGTTAACTTCGTGGGTTTCTTCCGGAATCCACAACAGCGTACCGCCTTGGACAACTTCGTAACCGAGTTTGGCTTTGCCTTTTTTCTGGACTTCCACCCCTGCGAATTTCAAAAATCCACCAGTGGTTGTCCGATAGCGGTCGTCAATTAACTCAGCTACCACTTGACCATTTTGCACTTTTGTGCCTGGTGTGGCGCGGAGGTTAAATACTTGGTTGTTGCCAGTGGAAACTAGGTAGTTATTGCGCCCTTGGGAACTTTGGACTGTTACCGTTGCTTGGTCTAAGACCACAGAAGCAGTGATAATCTCAATTTCCCTGGTACTCTTACCTGGGGTAGCTTCGGGCAAACGCACCACACCGCCGTGGAGAGTAGTTAATTTGGTTTCTGCTAATACTCCATTAGAAGCGATCGCATCACCATTTTTTACCACCAATTCGGCACCAGGCGGCAAGTTGTAAACTTCACCCGACAAAATCCAAATCAAACCACCCCGTGCGGCTGTGGTTGTGGTGTTGCCTTGGCGGTCAGTTTTTTGTTCTGGAACGACCTCAGCAAATTGCACTTCCCCTGCCAAGTCAGAAGCTACATCTTTAACGGCTTTTTCTGTATTAGTCCGAGTTGTACGTCCACCAAGGGCGACTTCTGCCAACAACTGGCCTTGTTTTACTTGATTGCCATCAAATACATATAATGTAGAACCTTGAGTGAGCTGCACCTCTTGGTTGGCTGGGGTAGCATCGCCTTCTTTTTTCGGTTCCAAAATGATGACGCCGTTGGCCTCAACATACAAGGCATCTTCACCGTGGCGGGTACGATATTGTCTTGTCCGCAATTTGCGGGGAATTTTCACAGTCCCATCAATTTTAGAACGGACTTGTTGTGCCACTTCCCCGGTAAACACACCACCTGTGTGGAATGTCCGCATGGTTAGCTGGGTGCCTGGTTCGCCGATACTTTGGGCGGCAATAATCCCCACAGCTTCGCCCAAGTCCACCATCTTGGCGTGGGCTAAACTCCAGCCATAACAATGTTGACACACAGAACGTGCAGCTTCACAAGTTAAGGGACTCCGCACTACAACTTCTCCCACCCCAGACCTGCCTATTTCCTTGGCCAAGTCGTCAGAAATTGGGGTGTTGCGTGGTGCAATCACTTCTTTTGTGACTGGATGCACTACGTCTTCGCCAATTACCCGTCCCATTAAGCGATTTGCCAGAGGAATTAAAGTTTTGGCACCTTCTGTCATTGGCCGAATGGGAATACCTCTAGTGGTGCCGCAGTCAAATTCCCGAATAATCACATCCTGGGATACGTCCACCAAACGTCGGGTGAGATAACCAGAGTCAGCCGTCCGTAAGGCGGTATCTACCAATCCTTTTCTCGCACCGTAAGACGAAATAATGTATTCCGTCACCGTCAGCCCTTCGCGGAAGTTAGTTTTGATGGGCAAGTCAATAATTTCCCCTTGGGGGTCTGCCATCAGTCCCCGCATTCCCACTAATTGCCGCACTTGGGAGATGTTACCCCGCGCCCCGGAGAATGCCATCATGTAGACGGAGTTGAGGGGGTTGGTCTTTTTGAAGTGGACAACTACTTCATCTTTTAAGGCTTCACTGGTACCGTTCCAAGTATCAATTACCTTTTGGAAGCGTTCTACTTCAGTGATTTCACCCCGTTGGTAACGAGCTTCGGTGGCGCGAATTTCTTCTTCGGCTGCTTCCAGGAGCGATCGCTTGGTTGGTGGTACCATCAGGTCATCTACACTAATGGAAACCCCTGCTCTAGTGGCGTAGCGAAAACCCAAATCTTTCAATTTGTCTGCCATGACTGCGGTTCGCGCCGTACCATAATGTGTAAAAGCCCAAGAAATCAAATTTCTCAGTTGACCTTTATCTACCACCCGATTGCGAAAAATCATTTTTTCAGTCATTAGTCATTAGTCCTGAATTAATAGTTAGGAGTTAGCAGTTAAAAGTGAGGAGTTAAAAGTGAGGAGTTAGGAATAATAACTCTTAACTCATAACTCCTAACTCATAACTCCTAACTCATCACTCATCACTAACTTGCTAGCGCTTCCTGAATCGCTTTATTGTAAATAACCCGACCAGGTGTTGTACGTATATACTGTGAAACGAGATTTCCCTTAGAGTCTTCTCTGACTCGGCGGAACTTATACTTTAATGTCCGACTGCCATCTTCGTGTTCTTGTACTTCAAGAGGTTCTGTATCGGGTTGGTCTGATTCCATTTCCCCGTCAAACCGCACGTAGATATAGGCGTGCAAGTCGATTTCCTCTTGCTGGAAGGCCATAATTACGTCATCTAAGGAAGCAAAGTACTTGCCTGCGCCTTTGGTAGCACCAGGATTTTCTGCTGTTAAGTAATATGCTCCCAATACCATGTCTTGGCTAGGCGTGATAATAGGTTTACCTGTGGCTGGTGACAAAATATTGTTAGAAGCCAACATCAACAACCGGGCCTCAGCCTGACTTTCTAAAGACAGGGGTACGTGTACCGCCATTTGGTCGCCATCAAAGTCGGCGTTAAATGCCGGACACACCAAAGGATGCAGTTGAATTGCTCTCCCTTCCACCAAAATCGGTTCAAAAGACTGAATACCCAAGCGGTGCAACGTCGGTGCCCGGTTAAGTAGCACTGGGTGTCCTTCAATTACTTCTTCCAGTACATCCCAAACACTAGGATCGTTACGTGATATCAGCTTTTTCGCAGCCTTAATGTTATTCACCATGCCACTGCGAATAAGGCGGTTAATCACAAATGGTTGAAATAGCTCAATTGCCATTTCTCTGGGCAAACCGCACTGGTGAATTTTCAGTTTTGGCCCCACCACAATTACCGAACGTCCAGAGTAGTCTACTCGTTTACCTAACAAGTTTTGTCTGAAACGTCCTTGCTTACCTTCAATAATGTCGGACAAGGATTTCAAGGGTCGGTTATTTGCCCCCACCACAGTCCGTCCGCGGCGACCATTGTCAATTAAAGCATCCACCGCTTCTTGCAGCATCCGCTTTTCGTTCCGCACAATAATCTCTGGCGCTAAAATTTCTTGCAAGCGTGCCAAACGATTATTGCGGTTAATTACCCGCCGATACAAGTCATTCAAATCGCTAGTGGCAAACCGTCCGCCATCTAGCTGCACCATTGGGCGCAAGTCCGGGGGAATTACGGGAATAACTGCCATCACCATCCACTCTGGTTTAGAACCAGTAGCAATGAAGTTGTCAATTACCCGCAATCGTTTAATTAACTTAGCTCGCTTTTGTCCCTTAGCATTACCAATTTCTTCCCGCAGGCTTTCAGCTTCTTGCTCTAAATTGATATCCGCAAGCAAGCGCAGCAGTGCTTCGGCACCAATGCCCACTTCCACGCCCTGTAGCTGAGAATCTTCACTATAAATTTGGTCTTCAATTTCCAGCCACTGGTCTTCACTTAGTAGCTGTTTGTAACTTAAAGTTTCGGCATTGCCTGGGCTTAAGACAACATAAGAGTTGAAATAGACAATTTGCTCCACATCCCGCAAGGGCATATCCAGCAGGATGGAAATATAACTAGGAATGCCTTTGAGATACCAGACGTGAGCTACTGGTGCAGCGAGTTTGATGTAGCCCATCCGGTGACGACGCACCCGTGATTCGGTAACTTCTACACCACAGCGCTCGCAAACAATACCTCTGTGACGGACTCTTTTATACTTGCCGCAATGACATTCCCAATCTTTTGCAGGGCCAAAGATGCGCTCGCAGAATAAGCCATCCATTTCTGGCTTGAGAGTCCGGTAATTAATCGTTTCTGGCTTGGTGACTTCACCAACAACCTGACCATTGGGCAAAGTTCTCTCGCCCCACTGGCGAATGCGTTCTGGTGATGCTAAGCCGATTTTTACGTAATCAAACTGATTAGTTTGGGCTGGTCTCATACTTTAAGTGCTGAGTTTTGAGTTATGAGTATATTTAGTTTTAAGTTAGTAGCTAGGAGTTAGGAGTTATGAGTTAGGAGTTATGAGTTATTAGTAAAACTTTTCATTAGTTTTTACTCCTCACTCCTCACTCCTAACTTTTAACTCCTCACTCCTCACTTTCTATTCATCATCTTCCAGCGATTCGCGGGAAAGAGATTCGTAGGTGGGTCTGGGAGGTGTACGGCGAGCTGATTGGTCTGCCATTAAATCGACTTCCACATCTAAAGAACTACCGTCTGCTTGGGTTTCTACCTTGTGTACGGCAATGTCTAAGCCCAAGGATTGTAATTCGCGCATTAGCACCTTAAAGGATTCTGGTGTTCCCGGTCGAGGAATTGCCTTACCTTTAACGATCGCATTTAAAGCTTCATTCCGTCCTTGCATATCGTCAGATTTCACTGTCAGCAATTCCTGTAAGGTGTAAGCCGCACCGAAGGCTTCCAATGCCCACACTTCCATTTCCCCAAACCGCTGACCACCCTGTTGGGCTTTACCACCCAATGGTTGCTGGGTCACCAGTGAGTACGGGCCTGTGGAACGGGCGTGGATCTTATCATCTACCAAATGCACCAGTTTCAGCATGTAAGCCACACCAACGGTGATTGGTCTGTCAAAGGCTTCGCCTGTACGCCCATCAAACAGCATGATTTTACCTGGGTCATCTGGGTTATATACCCAGTCTTTGCTTGTTTCATCCCGTGCTTCTTGCAATTTGCCATGCACGATTCTCCGGGATGATTCTTCACCATACATTTCATCAAAGGGAGTAATCTTAAATCGCACTCCCAAGGTATGACCAGCCCAACCCAACAGGCACTCAAATACTTGTCCGACGTTCATCCGGCTGGGTACACCCAGGGGGTTAAGTACGATGTCCACTGGCGAACCATCGGGTAAATAAGGCATATCTTCCGCTGGCAAAATTCGAGAAATAATCCCTTTATTACCGTGGCGTCCTGCCATTTTGTCGCCGACTTGGATTTTGCGTTTTTGGGCGACATACACCCGGACTACCATGTTGGCTCCTGGTGGCAATTCATCGCCTTGTTCGCGGGTAAACAAGCGCACGTCAACTACGCGCCCTTTTTCACCATTGGGTACTCGCAGGGAATTGTCTCGTACATCCCGCGCTTTTTCACCGAAAATTGCCCGCAACAGTTTTTCTTCTGGTGGTTGGTCGGATTCACCTTTTGGTGTGACTTTGCCCACCAAAATATCCCCAGCTTCTACCCATGCCCCAATGCGGATGATCCCTTGTTCGTCTAACTGACGTAAGGCGTCTTCCCCGACGTTGGGAATTTCTCTGGTGATTTCTTCTGGCCCCAGTTTTGTCTGTCTAGCTTCAATTTCATATTTTTCAATGTGAATTGAAGTGTAAATATCATCCTGTACCAGTCGCTCAGAAATTAAAATTGCGTCTTCGTAGTTGTAGCCTTCCCAAGGCATGTAAGCAACGACGATATTTTGTCCCAGCGCCAATTCTCCGCCTTCGGTGGAGGAGCCGTCAGCCAGTACTTGACCTGCTACCACTTTTTCGCCAATGCGAACCAAGGGCTTTTGGTTCAAACAAGTGTCTTGGTTTGAGCGTTGGTATTTAGAAAGTGGATATCTAATTTCTGTGGTGTTGGGTTTGGGACGCACCCGAATTTCTGTCGCATCTACATAGGTGACATCGCCATCGGTACGCGATACAATTACCATCCCGGAGTCTCTTGCACCTTGGGCTTCCAAACCTGTGCCCACTAACGGCCGCTCTGGCTTCAACAGGGGTACTGCTTGCCGTTGCATGTTTGACCCCATCAGCGCTCGGTTGGCGTCATCATGCTCCAAGAAGGGAATCATACTGGTAGCTACAGACACAATTTGTACGGGAGACACCGCTACGTAGTCTACTTGCTCTGGTGTTGTGGTGGAGAATTCCTGGCGATAGCGTACTGGTACTTGCGGCCCAATAATGTGCCCATTTTCGTCTACGGGAATATCTCCAGGAGCAACCCGCAAATCGTCTTCTTCATCGGCTGTCATGTAGACTGGTGCCAAGTCAAATCTGACCCGTGCATTTTCCACTGGTCTAAATGGCGTTTCCAAGAAACCGTATTGGTTCACCCGTGCGTGGGTGGCCAAGGAGCCAATCAAGCCAGCGTTGGGGCCTTCTGGTGTTTCAATGGGGCAAATACGTCCGTAGTGGCTAGGATGGATATCTCGCACGGCAAACCCAGCACGTTCGCGAGTTAGACCACCAGGGCCGAGGGCGCTCAAGCGGCGTTTGTGAGTCAGTTCTGCTAAGGGATTGGTTTGATCCATGAACTGACTTAATTGGCTAGAACCAAAGAATTCTTTAATTGCTGCTACCAGTGGTTTGGGGTTTACCAAGGAAGCAGGAGTTAACACTTCAGCATCAGATACGGTCATCCGTTCCCGAATGATTCTCTCTAGGCGATTTAAGCCTACCCGTACTTGGTTTTGCAGCAATTCGCCTACGCTTCTGACGCGACGGTTACCTAAGTGGTCGATGTCATCGATGTTGCCGATGTCATACTCTAGATTTATTAGGTAATCCACGGCTGCTAAAATATCGCTGGAGGTTAGCACGCGCATGGTGTCGGGGACAGAAAGGCGCAATTTTTTGTTGAGCTTATAACGACCAACTCGTCCCAAGTCATAACGTTTTGGGTCAAAGAAACGGGAGTCTAAAAGCTGTTGTCCGCCTAACACTGTGGGTGGTTCACCGGGACGCAGCTTGCGATATAACTCCATCAAGGCTTCTTCTTCCGAAAATTGCCCTTCTTTTTCGATGGTTTTCTGGAAATATTCCGGATGGCGTAAGGCGTCAAAGATTTCGTTATCTGATAAGCCTAAAGCTTTTAAGAGTACTTGGGCTGAGAGTTTGCGGGTTTTGTCGATGCGTACCCACACGAGATCGTTACGGTCTGTTTCAAATTTCAGCCATGCTCCCCGGTTGGGAATTAAGCTAGCAGAATAAGTACGTCGCCCGTTTTTATCGATTTCTGATTTGTAGTAAACTCCTGGCGATCGCACTATCTGGTTGACAATCACCCGCTCGGCTCCGTTGATAATAAAGGTGCCGCGATCGGTCATTAAAGGCAAGTCTCCAATGAATACCTCTTGCTCTTTGATTTCCCCGGTTTCCTTATTTATCAAGCGTGTGGGAACATACATTTGAACTGCATAAGTACTATCGCGCCGTTTAGCTTCTTCAACGCTGTACTTTGGCTCTTTGAGTTTGTAGTTTTGACCCAAAAAATGTAGTTCCAGTTTGCCCGTGTAATCTGTGATCGGACTAAAGGAGTTGAGTTCTTCTATCAGACCTTCTTCCAAAAACCAGCGGAAGCTTGAGCGCTGGATTTCAATCAAGTCGGGCAATAGAAAGGCGGGTTCCATATATGTTTCTTTAGTCATGCCTCTACCTTTGTCAACCTGGTTAAATTTTCCCTTGGACACTTGCTGTTTAATCCTTCCCACTACTAGCCAGTGTCCTAGCTGTTTGGGAACTTTTCTTTATACACCTATCTATTTACAAGTGGGAGCCAACACAGCGACCAAAGCTGGAATCAAGGATTTTACCAAAGGGGTAATCGCTTCTAATGGTGAGTGGAGAACAGACAAATAGGTGTAGGAAAACTTTTGCCTAGTCCCCAATCCCCAATTAAAATATTCCTGAATTCGATCTACTTTCCTCACTTCCCCTCCAAAAAGCGCGTTAATTTGCTGACGCAGCTCTACAGGGTGTGTCTCAAATCCACACCGCTATTTATACTCTCAGTGATATCCTAGATATCTTGAGTTTGAGGAAACTATCCGCATTTTCTCGGCTTTGAATCAGAATCACTTTATTTTGCTGGATTGTAATCACAAGACAATTTCATTTAAGGATTTTGTATAGATTAAATACACACTAAGCCGATATTGTGCATAATTATGGCTCAACCTTAGTTGTCACGGTCATTCATGTGTCGAGAGCATCCCCTTGTAGAGATTTGTGGAGGATGGCCAAGCCTAATAACAGCACGGTAAATTAAACTTAGAAGTTTTACGTTCCTTCCTTTATCATTATGGCGCAAGCAAAATGTTTTGGAGGGAATGATCTTAGCATATTTTTGTCCTCCTAGAGTTTTATTTGTTTGTAAGCAACTGGATAAAATAGACCAAAGAACACTTTATAATGACAAACCGAATAATTTGCAGGCATTTTGGGTAGTAGCTTGGGCGATGGCTTCCACAGATTCCTGACGCAGTTTTGCCACTTGCTCTGCAACATAACGAACGTAAGCAGGCTCGTTACGTTTTTCGCCACGTTTGGGAACCGGAGCCAAAAAAGGGCAATCTGTTTCGATCAATAACCGATCGCTACTTACCATGGCCGCTGAGGATTGAATATCTTTAGCATTTTTGAACGTTACTGTTCCGCTAAAGCTGATGTAAAAGCCCAAGTCGAGAAACCATTGGGTTTGTTCTGGCGTTCCTCCCCAACAATGCATAACACCACGTACTGTTTCTCCCTTTAGCGATCGCCATTTTTGCAATATTTCTTTGGTAACGGATGCAGCATCGCGGCAATGGATAATTACTGGTAAATCGAGTTCAGATGCGATCGCTAATTGCGATTCAAACACCATGTACTGTTGCTGATAGTTATCAGCTTTGTAAAAATCCAGTCCCATTTCCCCAATTGCCACCACGTTGGAGTCCGATTTCGCCAAATATCTGATTTTCTCAGCTGTGTCGCTATTCCATCGATCCGCATCCAAAGGATGCAATCCCACAGCAAAGCTGATTTCTGGAAACTGACGCGCTAAGGACTGAATGCTGGAAAACTCCTCCGGGTGAACGCAGGAATGAACTAAACGTACTACACCTGCTTGCTGCCACCGCGATCGCACTGCTGCTAAATCTGGCTGAAAATTCTCAAAGTTGAGATGGACGTGGGTGTCTATCAATTGCATCGTTTGTCCTTTGTCTTGTCTTACAAAGTTCCCATCCAAAGAAGCCTTGGCTCAAGGCCACTTGCTTTCCGACGCAAGGCGACAGTAATGCAGTGGCTCGACTTGGCGCTTTGTCGGTTGCCATTTGTCAGTTGCCCTCTTTTACAAAGTTCCCATCCAAGGAAGCCTTGGCTCAAGGCCACTTGCTTTCCGACGCAAGGCGACAGTAACGCAGTGGCTCGACTTGACGCTTTGTCCTTTGCTAATGACTAATGACCAATGACCAAGGACAAATGACTACTCAGCTGTCTGTGTGAGGGGTTTTAGCTTAGTCGCCAATTTTGACTTTTTCCTAGCCCCATTATTGGGGTGAAGCACACCCCGTTTTACTGCTTTATCGATTTTGCTATAAGCCTCAGATAACTTCGACTGCACTTCTTGTTTTAATTCTGGGGTAGGATTGGCAGCATAGACAGTTACAGCATTCAAGTATTTTTTCATCAGCGTCTTTACAGCTGATTTGTAAGCTTTATTACGCAGTCGGTTGCGTTCTGCGATTTCGGCACGCTTAAGAGCAGACTTTGTATTCGCCACAGTCAATTCCAGAAACTAATACTAATATGTACACACACTACTAGATTTACTAATATAGCATCCAAATTGCCAATGTTAGAATTTCCTAAAAAAATTATGCCATTGGGTAGTAGGGAGTGGGGAGATGGAGGAGTAAAAGGAGCAGGGGAAAAGGTTAAGGGGAAAAGAGAAAAGCAATAAATTTCATCTTTCCCCTTTCCCCCTTACCCCTTACCCTTTCCCCATTCATTAGCCCCATGCTCCATTTACCAAGTCTCCAATTCAGTGTGCCGCTAATTAAGTAAATACGTTAAAATCAAATCTATGAATAAAATAGTAACCCTAACTCACCACCCGATGGAGCAGTGCAATTACCAACACCATCTGTCATGAGAGCAGATAATAAAAGGTAAAAAACTGTAATACAGCTAAATTTCAGGGACTTTTAACTATAGAACCCATATTTCATGTCTGTACACATGTTAACTACTAAAAGTTAGTTATAGTTAAACCCTATCCTCTGTAAATGCAGGGGATTTAATGGGCAACCACACAACCTTTAACTCTTTTAGGAGTTAGGGTAACGGCATAAGGATAGTGGGAAATGGCACTCCTCTTTCCTGTGGATCTGCAACTTAGGCAGATTCCGATTAAACAAGCAAGTAGCCTTTTCGAGTCAACCATCTGCTGGCAACCTTAGGAGTATCAAAAAAATCCAGGTTAAGCTAGAGAAGAGAATTAAAGTCAGCCTCCACACCCAGTAGGGCGGAAAGCTTTCGCTAAATCTCAGGTGGCAATATTATAATTTTGGCATTGTCCTTACTCCATGCTGCGAATCATTACTCAGCAGGCAGACGTTAGAGCAGAACTACAACGAATCTGCGATCGCACCCATGACGAACAGGTGCCCAACAAAGAAGCAACTGTGCGGGAAGTCTTGCAAGCAGTCAAGCGCCAAGGCGATAAAGCTGTACTGCATTACACCGCCGAATTTGACAAACAAACCCTTAAGCCAGAAGAACTCCGTGTAACAGGGTCGGAACTGGATGCAGCCTACCAACAGGTGTCAAAGGAGTTGATGGGGGCAATTCGGCTAGCTTCCCGCCAAATTGAAGCATTTCATCGTCAGCGAGTCCCGAAAAGCTGGGTGCATTTTGGCGATGATGAAGTGGTACTAGGCAAACGCTACACCCCTGTAGACCGAGCGGGGCTGTACGTACCTGGAGGCCGTGCTTCCTATCCCAGTACAGTACTGATGAATGCAATTCCGGCAAAGGTAGCTGCCGTACCTCGCATAGTGATGGTAACGCCACCAGGCCCTGGAGGTGCAATTAACCCGGCAGTTTTGGTAGCTGCTCAAGAAGCAGGGGTACAAGAAATTTATCGTGTAGGCGGGGCACAAGCCATTGCTGCTTTAGCCTATGGCACAGAAACAATTCCGAAAGTGAATGTGATTACTGGCCCTGGTAACATTTATGTTACCCTAGCGAAAAAACTTGTCTACGGCACTGTTGGTATTGATTCTTTGGCAGGGCCTAGCGAAGTGCTAGTGATTGCCGATGAAACAGCAAATCCAGTGCATGTGGCTGCTGATTTATTAGCTCAAGCCGAACACGATCCGATGGCGGCGGCTATTTTGCTGACCACAGATGCAGCTTTAGCAAAGAATGTGCAGGTAGCTTTGGAAAGACAGCTGGTGGATCATCCACGGCGCATAGACACAGAAAAAGCCATCGCTCACTACGGCTTGATTATCGTTGTGGAATCTTTAACAGCTGCCGCAGAACTGTCTAACGAATTTGCCCCAGAACATCTAGAATTAGAAGTCAAAGACCCTTGGGCGCTACTACCACAGATTCGCCATGCTGGAGCAATCTTTTTGGGTTACTCAACACCAGAAGCAGTGGGGGATTATTTGGCAGGCCCCAACCATACATTACCTACTTCTGGTGCTGCTCGATATGCTTCAGCTCTGGGAGTTGAAACTTTCCTCAAACACTCTAGTATTATTCAATACTCCCAAACCGCGCTGGAAAATATGGCTAATGCCATTGATGTCCTAGCAACAGCAGAGGGTTTACCTTCTCATGCTGATTCAGTGCGACGCCGAATTCAGCAAGAAGAGTGATGCTTCAAACTAAAACTTTGGACAGCGATACCTACAGTGAGTTACGCTAACGCACAACCTTGCAAAAAGGCGATCGCTGAAACTAAATTGTTGAGATCAAACTAGACAACAATCGATGTTTTGTCTTGGATAAAACTTGTTAAACTTGGGATAACGCAAAAACCAAGCGCAAAAATCAAAGTTTGAGAAGCTGTCAAAAACTTTTCAGAGTAGTCCTGCCTGTTGTATGGTAGTCGAGAAAAGTAGAGATTTTAATAGGACTGAAAATCACGGATTAAAATCACAAAGTTTCTCAATCTTCCAAACATACAACCTCAAATGGGATAAGTTCTATCCGATTTTCAACTTGGCAACTGGCGAGTGACTATACTGCTAACATCAAGCAGGAAGCAATCAGGAGAAAGTTAAACAAAGTTATAACACTGTTTAACTCTGGCCAACGTGTTGTAGAACGGTTTACTCTTTAGGGGGACGATAGGGGTGCTAAATACTGTTTTGGTAGCTCTGGACGGTTCGGAAATTGCAGAACAAGTAATCCAGACTTTAGATGATTTGGCTTTTTCTCAAGACGCCAGGGTTATTCTTTGCCATGTATTTCCCACGCCAGACTCAGAGATTGAGCTACCTGCCGATCGCCCTCAGTCAGAGTCCCCGACATTCTGTTATTTTCATATTGAAAAACAGCTGCAATCTTATCAGGAAAAATTAGCAGTTAAAAGTGAATTAGAACTGGTAACAGGCGATCCTGCGGAAGAAATTATTCGCCTTGCCAACATTTACAAAACTGAATTGATTGTAATTGGCAGTCGTGGATTGATAGGGATGAAGCGAATAGTTCAGGGTTCTGTTAGCAGCCAAGTTGTGGAAGAAGCTAATTGTTCAGTATTGGTGGTAAAGCATAACTAGAATCAAGGGGCTTCTAAGTAAAAAAATATTTTATTATTGTTAATAGCTGACTGTTGACTGTTCACAGTCAAAAAATTGAAGTGGAATAATTTAAGTAAGTCAGCACAATAATGACATTAATCGAAGAATTATACTAACCAGTAGAGTTTGTTGATAGTCAACATATTGAGTCTAAATTTTTCCAGAGTTAATATCAACAGCCCAGCAAGTGCTATTTGCTGATTGAGGGCGATCGCTAATCATAACTTACAAATAAAATAGGGGACTGGGGACTGTCTAAAAAAAATAAATACCCAATCCCTAATTCCTAATTCAACGTCTTTGAGTTGCTAAAAACTGACGCAAACTCAATAAACTCAGGGTTTGACCCAAATTCAGGGGCAAAACTGACACTCCTTCCAAGCGGGACTGTACCCAACCATCTCCCCAGTACCATTCGTGAAAACCATCAATACCTCCGGACAGCAACAAACGGAGGCAATTGGATTTGACAACATCCACATGATGATGAATGGCAACTGGCCCAGTCCAGGTAGTAAATTCAAATCCAGGAAGCAATTCTTCTGGCATTCCTGGGGCAAAGCGTTGCCCTACAAGCCATTTTGTTAATTGCGGTGGATGCACTAGACTGTCATGAATTGCATCTGTTGGTGCTTCGATTTCTATTCGCAGTTGGCTTTGTTGAAAATTACCCAGCATTTTTACAGGATTACCTAAAGGTTAGACATTGCTATTTCTAATTTAGTCATTAGTCATAGGGTATGGGGCATTGGGCATGGGGCAGAGGGGAAAAACTCATCTTCGCTGCTTCCAAATACAGTTCGGTTAAAGGGGAAAGGGCAAAGGGCAAAGGGGAAAGGTTTCAAATACATCCTTTACCCGTTAACCTTTTCCCAGACCACAAGGAAAGTTCATACTGCTTATCCGAACCGTATTTGCCCTGCCTCCCCTGCTCCTTCTACTCCCCCATCTCCCCTATCTCCTCATCTCCCCATCTCCCCATCTCCCCATC